>NZ_JBMFLX010000057.1:0-8259 GCF_049970975.1 Infirmifilum sp.
TCGTCTATCAGATCTCTTCGATTTTGATGTGAGTGGAAAGGGGGCTTCAAAGCTAGAAGTTTTCAAGGCCGCTTTTTCCGAAGCGTTAAGGATTACCTCAGGAAGAATATCCTGCGTCGTATTCTTCGATGATGCTCCTGCTGGGGTACGTGCAGCGAAAGAAGCGGGTGGAAAGGCTGTTGGATGCTTTGACCCGCAGCTTCGGGAGTACGGGGCCGATATAGTGATAGAGGATTTCTCATATTGGTCTCCTCGCGACCTAGTTGTTCGGCTGGGGTGTGAGTATTGAAGAAGAAGTTTACTTTTAGTGAAGAGTACTTTGAGCGAGAAACGATAGCTACGCTGACCACCCTCTCTAACGGCTACATTAGTGTTAGAGGAGATCCAGAGTTCTTGGAGTCCAAGCAGGGTACCTTCATCGCGGGCGTGTACTCGTACACCCCGGTTTTTTACAGGGAGCTTGTTAACCTCCCAAGGGCTCATGCAATCTACGCCGAGTTTGAAGGAGTTCCCCTCAAGCCTGAAAACGTGTTGTATACTCTCGACGTGGAGCATGGGCTCCTTGAGATAGAATCAACTCTAACGTCGCCTTTGGGAAGCTTCGCGTACAAGAGCGTTAGATTTGTTCACAAGAACATTAAAGGTCTTTTGGGTATAAAGGCCAGTATTAAGAGCTTGAATGCTCGTGGAAGGCTTTTCGTCAAAGCCCCTGTAGAGCTAGAGTTCTCAAACCCCTCTGTTCCACAAGAGGTCTCCGTGAGGCTCTTCAGGGTGGTATCACTAGAAAACAAGGCATATCCCAGGGTCGAGGTGGTAACAGCCGATGACAGATACAAAGTATATATTGCATCAGTTGCATCTTCGGTACCTGAGGCCCCAGTAAACAATTTTACGACAAATTCTAAGATAGGCCAGGTATTAAGCCTAGACGTACGCCCTGGAGACATATTAAACTTAGAAAGACTAGCGGTCTATGGGTTTGATTCCTCTACCGTTGACTCTGCCTTAACGAACGCCAAATCCAGGGGCCTTGAAGGCCTCCTGCAGGAACACATGAGAGAGTGGGAAAAGGAGTGGAGAGAGATAAACCTTAACGTAAGCGGGGATGAAGAATTAGCCGACTCACTCATCTTCAACACTTTTCACCTCCTCCAGATATACAATGATCAAAGCGACGTCTTTGCGATTCCCGCAAAAGGCCTCCACGGCTATGGTTATCGAGGCCACGTTTTCTGGGATACAGAGATATACGCCTTCCCCTTCTATCTATTTTTCAAGCCAGACGCTGCCAGGAAAATTTTGACATTCAGGTGTCGGCTACTCGAAGCGGCCATCGAAAACGCTAAGCGAAACGGCTATCGAGGCGCCCAGTATCCTTGGGAAAGCGCGGACGATGGGGTGGAGGCTACTCCAAGGGAAGTCCCCCTGGATCTCACAGGCTCTAAAAAAGTCAGAATATATACAGGTGATCAGGAGCACCATATAACTGCAGATATAGCTTACGCAGTGGACATGTACTACAGGTTTACCGGCGATAAGGACTTCCTCGCTGAATGCGGGTTAAGAATACTTGTAGAAACAGCGAGGTTCTGGACCTCACGCGTCGAATGGGACACGCGGCTAAGCAGGTACGTGATAAGGAACGTTATAGGCCCTGACGAGTACCATGTGGGTGTGGACAATAACTTCTACACAAATCTGATGGCTAGACACAATCTAGAGCTGGCCGCCAGCTATAGCAAGCGGGCACAATCAGACATCTCTCTCAGGCCTGTCCTCGACGAGTTAAGAGTTAGCAGTGAAGAAATTACGACATGGGAGAACATAGCAGAAGGGATCTACGTTAATTGTGGCGAAGATGGACTATGCGAGCAGTTTGACGGCTACTTCAAGCTAAAGGACTACAAGCTCGACCCAGGCGTTATCGGTGAGAAAAGCCTTCCCCCCAGTGTTCTACAATCCATCCAGGACTATCAGTTAATTAAACAAGCAGATGTTGTCGCAGCCATGTTTTTGCTCAGAGAAAAGTTTACCCGGGAGGTCATTGAGAAAAACTATGAATATTATCTTCCCAGGACAACCCATGCGAGCTCTCTCTCGCTGCCTATGTATGCGGCTGCTGCACTGTACATAGGTAGGATTGAGGAAGGGTTAAGAATGCTTAAGATTGCAGCCCAAGCGGATCTCGCAGACGTTTACAAAAACTCTAAGGATGGATTCCACATTGGATCGGCTGGCGGGGTGTGGATGGCTATCCTCTTCGGCTTGTTGAGGCTTCGCGAGGGAGAGACGATTACCTTCGAGGGACCAGAGAAAGCATATGGCTTGAAACTTTCCTTCAATATCAAATATCGAGGTAAGACTTACCGCGTAGAATTATAGATTCATAATTCATATGTAATTGTTATTTTTGTGCTATTATCTCGATTCTCCTAGCTTCTACGTCCTCAAGATAGGCTCCAATGCCTCCAACGGTCACCTCTCTGCCGTCGGCAAGCCTCACTGTAAGATATCCTATACTCCTAAACGAGTTTTCAAACTCCCCGACGACCTCACCCTCAAGCTCAACAAGTCTACCATCAGATGTTCGCCTGCCAATTACTCGGACGAACACTCGTCTTCCTTTCTCTCTCAGTATCCTGACGTGGTCGAGCGCTCTCGTCAGGTGAACATAGCTTCTCTTGTCGAGTGTGTCTAACCTGCTATGGATGAGCTTAGAGCCGGATCGAATATAGCTCAAATAATAGACAGCGAATATTTTGATGAGGTTTTCATCTGTTATGAGGTAGGATGTAGGCTTTCTAGTCTCCCAGTCTATAATGACAAGAGCATGTCTGAAATCCGGTATGAGCATGACCGGAGCTTTGGTGGGCTTAACCCTGACTTCATCGTAAAGTTTTAGGTTTCCAGTGGCCTCTTCAATGGCGTCATATAAGACTACGCAGGTAGAGAGAGGCTTTTTGGCGGCCTCCTCAAGTTCTTCTAATATCTCCAAGTATCCTGCAAATAGGAGCTCGTCACTTGCAATAAAAAATGAATCGCGAAGTAGGTTTAACGCTGATGTGTAACCAGAGGAAGTCCATACCCCTGCTTCTGTAGAGGCAGGTGCGTGAGAGGTAAGCTCTGCAAGAAAAGTTTCGAGAGCCTCGTCCTCGAGCTGGCGCTTTCTGTTCACATAATTCCGGAGGGCAACAGTGGGTGAGATAGCCTGAAATTTTCTCGGCCTGCCCTCGGATACCATGATTAGGCCTTTTTCCAGGAGCGATTGAACAATGTCATAGACCCTCGGCTGCGGTATCTCACTCTTCATAGCTAGCTCGGTGGCTGTGAGGGATCCATTGAGAACTAGGGTAATATATGCTTTAGCCTCGTAACTTGTAAACCCGAGTTTTTTGAGCAGTTCATGAAGAGATTCTGTCGACAAGGAGAGTCGTACCCGTAGAAGGGTATTAACGGTAAATAAAAATACTTTTCATGGATTCCTGGCCTACAAAGGTTTACGTCACTTCAAACTTGTAATCAGTTAAAACCTTTACTAGCTCATCAGTTGATGCATCGAAGATATACAAGGGACCGTCGAACAATAATGCGATATGTCCCTTTCCCTCTATCTTTGCGTCTAAGCCCCTTTGCTCGCTATAGGAAGTTATCTCTTGATCTTCTAGGAGAGCATGTACTATCACGCCGCCGCCTAGTTTTTCTACGCCTAGGAGTGTAGCTTTTATGCCCTCCTCGCTCCCGATTTTAACGTCTTGGGGGCGAATACCCAGTATTACATCCTGTGTCTCCTTTTTCTCGCCGAGCATCGGCGAGAAAATAGATAGCCTGCCCAATTGTATCCTACCATTTTGCAGCCGAGCCTTAAGAAGGTTCATGGGAGGCGTACCAATGAATCCCGCGACAAACGTGTTGACAGGATTATTGTATAGCCTTCCAGGAGTATCTACCTGCACGACTTCGCCCTTGTTTATTACGGCTATGCGGTCCGCCATAGTCATGGCTTCGGCCTGATCGTGCGTAACATAGATCGTCGTCGTGTTAAGCTGGTCGTGTAAGAGTTTTCTAAGCTCGAATCTAAGCCGTACGCGGAGCTTCGCATCAAGGTTGCTTAAGGGCTCGTCTAGGAGGAATACCTTGGGACGCCTCACTATAGCCCTAGCCAAGGCTACCCTTTGCTGCTCACCTCCGGACAGCTGGTATGGATACTTTTCCAGGAGGTGTCGTATCCCTAGCATCTCGGCGGCTTCGAGGACCTTGGTATGTATCTCTTCACGTGGGTATTTCCTCATCTTGAGCGGGAATGCTATGTTGTCGTAGACCTTCATGTGTGGGTAGAGCGCATAGTTCTGGAACACGAAAGCAATGTCGCGCTTACTGGGGTCTACCCTGTTCACCACTTTACCGTCTATAATCACTTCCCCCTCGTCAGGCTCCTCAAGGCCGGCTATTATTCGGAGCAGAGTGGACTTGCCTGAGCCTGAAGGTCCGAGGAATACGAAGAACTCGCCTTTCTGAATCTCGAGGTTTACGTTCTTTACAGCTATTAGGTCTCCAAACCTCTTCGTTACACCTTTGAGGCTTACGCTCACACGGATCACCCCTTCTTCGCAGACACGACCGTCCCTTTAATCATGTACTTGTTTAGAAGCACGTACAATATTATTGTTGGAGCCGAAGCTATGAGGCTCCCGGCTATAATTGGCGTGTACTCAGTCCACATGTTACGGCTAAATGCAAAATTCAGGCCGACAGGCAAAGTGAAGTTTTCAACGCTCCTTAAAAAGACGAGTGGCCCTAGAAAAGCGTTCCAGGAGCCCAGGAACTGGTAGATAGCCAACGCGCCTAACGCTGGCTTCGAGAGGGGCAAAGCTACATAGAAGAAGGATTTCAAGGGGTCTGCGCCGTCGATTCTTGCAGCTTCAAAGAGCTCCTTTCCAAAGGAAAGGTAGTATTGCCGCATCAGGTAAATGCCTGATACGCTTGCTGATCCAAGAAGCGCTAAGCCAAGCAGGTTGTCTATAAGCCCGAGCTTCGTGACCAGTATAAAGTTAGGTATGAGTGTGATGAAAGGTGGAACCATGAGGAGTGTAAGGAGGGCGCTGAAGAGGAGCTCTTTCCTAGGGAACCTTAAAATTGCGAAGGCATATCCCGCCATAGAAGCCGTGACAGTATTAGCAGCCACTATCAAAGCGCTTACAAATACAGTATTCAAGACCCACCTAGGAAAATAGGAGAGTCTAAAAAGCTTCAAGTAATTCTCTAGAGTGAATGGGTTTGGAATCCATTGGGGAGGGTATGCGGATGCCTGAGCCCAGGTCATGAAGGACGCGAATATTGATCTGACAAATGGCATCAGGTAGATAAGGGCTAGGATGCTCATTATTGTATAAGCAAAGAAGACATATAGAAGCGTGTACACGCTTCTACCCTTGTCCACTTAAACCACCCTTGCGAACTCAAGCTTTTTCTGCACGTAGTAGTTTAAAGTGAATATAATTGCGAACAAGAGGACAGCCTTGGCCGCAGCATACCCGTACCTAAGCTGGATGAAAGCAGTGTTGTAGATGTCCAGGGCTATAGTATAGCCTGCACCCCCAGGGCCTCCACCAGACCCCGCCATAACCCATGCAAGGTCAAACATTTGTAAAGCACCTATTGTTCCTAGAACAACTACATAAGTTATCAGAGGCTTTAATAGCGGCATCGTTATATGGACGAATCGGTTGAAGGCATTCGCACCGTCGATTCTTGCAGCCTCGTAAACCTCTCTCGGGAGGGCCTGCAAGCCCGCAAGGAACGTAACAGAGAAATGAGCGCTTGTCCCCCATATTGCTACTATGGCTATCGCAGGCAGGAGGAAGTTCGGGTCATTTAGCCAGTCAGGCTTAAACCCCGCGGTTAGAGCCGAAACAAAGTAGTTTATAAAACCATCCTTCATGAAGAGCCATATAAAGATGAGTGATACTATCACGGGGCAGGTTGTTGCTGGTAGAAAGTATGCTACTCTGAAGAAGTGTGACCCTCTAATCTTCTGGTTTCCTATAACGGCTAGAACGAGGGCAAGAAGGGTTTGTATAGGCACTACCATGGCCGTATAGATCAAAATGTTCTTAAGCCCATTGAAGAATGGCTCGCGTAAATAGACAAGCGTTGGAGAAGTAATCAACTCATGGAACCCTTTTGCTATCTCCAGAAACATTTCGTAAAAGTTTCTGAGTCCAACGAATCTCATGGGTGTCAGAATATCCCACTCGAAGAGGCTCAGGGTAAAGGCGAACATCATCGAGAAATAGCCGAAGAAGAAGTTGAGAGTTAAAGGGTATAATGTGAACAAGATAAAAACTAGAGCTTCTATTCTTCGGGACTCCTCAAAAAAAGACATATTTTTTAATCCCTCCCGTTTTAAAATTCTTCTTTCAGCCTTTAAAGCTTTGTGAAACCTTGGTTTTCAAAAGTGAAAGAGCCTCAGACGCGCTGACCTCGCCTCTAACAGCAGCCTGGAGAACCTGGTTGAACTGGCCCTCCAGGTCGCCTGTCTTGGGCCCGTAGAAGAAGACCTTAACTATGTTGTACTTTCCGATGTTGCTTAGCTCCTTTGCGTGTGAGGGCCAAAGGTTAGGGTCGTTAGCCAGAGACTTTATCGAGGGTAGGGTATGACCCATCTTGACGACTAGTTCACGCTGGCCGTCAGGCCCCTCAATGAACATTAGGAACTTTATTACAGCGTCGATATTCTCAGTCTTCGAGTTCACGCCGAGCGCGACAGTGTATGCCATTGTTGCTCTCCCTGAAGAGCCCTGTGGGATCAACGAAAGATCCCAGTCGCTTCCATATTTAAAGTTCGGGAACTGGTCGGCAATGTAAGGTATCATCCAGCTTCCCTCGATGGTCATCGCAGCAAGCTCCTTACCAAACGCTTCTCCCGACCACCCGGCGTTTACATCAGATGGTATGACTATCCATCCCTCCTTCCTCCCTTGCTGGAATAGCGTGATGAAGTTTGTTAATGCTGTCTTAACAGCTGGATTGTCAAAGTAAGCAGCATCGGCAGCGCTGCTAAAGGTGGGCGGCGGGGCTCCGTTAGACATCAAATATGGGAGCCAGCGGTTAAACTCCGCGTGTATGACGAGTCCAGGTTTTCCGGTCTTCTGGTATATAGTTTTCGCAGCGTTGAAAAGGTCTTGCCATGTCCAGCTCTCGGTTGGCTCAGGCACTCCTGCCTGGGCGAAGAGCTTCTTATTGTAGAATAATGAGAGGACGGACCAGTCCTTGGGCACTCCGTAAAGCTTTCCATCTGATCCCTTGAAAGGCTCTAACAGGAATGGATAGAACTGGTCTACAAAGTCCTTGGGGAGCTTATCCCCTATCGGGTATACAGCTCCCTTAGATATGAAGGTTGGTGCCCACGCGGAGTCAAGGTAGAATACATCCGGCGCGGCTCCTGCAGCGTAGCTTGCAAGGATGTTCTCCGAGAACATCTGAGTTATGACCTCATACTTGACTATTATGTTGGGGTTTTGCTTTTCAAATAGGTCAATCATCTTCTGGTAGCTTTTCATCTCAGTCTCTCCTGCACTCCAACCCGCGAAACGAATTACAACGGTCTGGGAGGGTGTGGGTGCTGGGCGCTGCAGGAGGAATACAGCGCCGACAATAAGGGCAAGTATTACGATGGCAGCGGCAAGGATCAAAGTAGAGCTTGTCTTCTTGCCCTTCTCAGGGCTTCCTTGGGTTGTCAACCCCTTCACCAAGAAATTTACTACCAAAAGTAGTATTTAAACCTTACTCAAAAAGCTTCATAAAAAAGGCTTTATATTTAATGATTATGAGCAATGAGAAAAAATTAGAGAAAAACGACGCATTGACAAAGAAACTCTACTCATTGTACAAGGAATATTATCACCGTCTTTCCGGCCTCAGAAAATCATCGACAGAAAAGGTCTTCAAACGGGTAGGCTTGATAACTCCAGCCTCTCTGAAGATAACCAACTATGTTCGTGAACACCCATCTGCGGCCTTCAACCCCGGTGCCATCTTGCGTGGGAGAGAACTCTTCGTTTATCCTAGAATCGTCTTTGACTATTACTGGTATGTATCATCCATAGGCGTTTTCTCGCTGGACATCCAGGCCTCGCTGGAGGGCCTGTTGCCCGAAGAAATTCCTACACGGATAGTGATCTATCCTTCCAGAAAGGAGGACATGAGGGGGTGCGAGGATCCAAGGGTTCAAGAGCTCGACTCGAAGACTTACATTTTGTA
>NZ_JBMFLX010000058.1:0-7960 GCF_049970975.1 Infirmifilum sp.
TCGTAGCACTAGTAGCGTGGCTACTAGCCCTGCTCGTAAAAGACCCCAGAGGAGTGCTGCGCAAGCGGGCAACATAGAAGCGCCGCGAGCGCGCGCCTTCTACTGCAAAATTCGGTAAACTTGCAACTGGTTTAGGTTAAGCATAGAGTGCTAGTTGTTGCTTTAGAGACGGCTTTGCCGAGTACATGCTTTGCGTATTCTGCACATATGCGTTTTCCGAGGCACGGCCCAGTACTTTATGTCGCTAGACTTCCTGCCTTGAGTAAATAACTGAGTATTTTATTATTTATATTCTGATAAATACGAAAGCTTCTACTCAGCATAATCATTACAATATGCCAGAGTTATGCTAGAGTGGGGTAAATGCGTGGGCGTATATGAAATAAGCTTATTAAGCACTTTAAGTACTCCTATGTGTACGGTGGTCTGGTATGCCCACAAATACGGAATCAGCTAAAATGGAGAAAGCTCCTCGTGGAAAGTTAATGATTGTGGCTATAGTGATAGCAATAGCCATTATAGCAGGTCTATTAGGTTACTATGTTGCCACACTAATGCGCCCGGTGAGTGCTCCGCAGAGAGTAAAAATAGCCTTCATATTTCCTGGTAGTATTACCGACACCGCGTGGAACGAGGCAGCTTATAGGGCTATGGAGGCTTTTCGCGGTAGGCATCCAGAGGTAGATATTGCATGGGTTCAGGGAGTATACGACCCCGCTCAAATCGAGGCGACCATTAGAAGCTACGTAGAGCAAGGATACAACCTAATAATCGGTGTAGGTTTCCAATTCGGAGAACCAATGGCCAAGATCGCCCGTGAGGTAACGCGGGACGTCTACTTCCTAGCTATTGCTGGAGCCCCTCAATATAAAGGTCCTAGAGTTAGTATAGGCGATGTAAGAACCGATCAGTCATGCTTCGTGGTAGCCTACGTCGCTAGTAGAGTTACTAAAACAGGTCATATTGGCTATGTAGCTGGCATGGCAGTAGCGGAGCTCTCTAGATGCGAAATAGGTCTTAGAGAAGGTCTCAAGTATGTGGGCTTAGATCCTGATAAAGTACTTCACGTAGTCTATGTTGGAGACTTTCACGACGTGCCTAAATCCAAGTTGGCAACTACAGCGCTAATTAAACAATACAATGTAGACGTGGTTAAGGCTATGGGCGATGGATGCCAACTAGGTGCTATTTCGGCTGCAAAAGATGCAGGAGTCTATGTTATGATGAGCGGTACTTATCATCCAGAAATATACCCTGAGGGGCTCTTACTAGCTGAAGTCTGGGATTGGAGCATTATATTCGAGCAGTTCTACCAAGACTACTTAACTGGCAAATTAAAAGCCGAGGGTGGGCAGGAATACTGGATAGACTTGAAAAATGGAGGCTTAAAGCTGATACCTGGAGGTGCTTTATCCTCCGAGATTTGGGCAGATGCGCAGAGAATAATCGACAAAATAATCAGAGGAGAAATATCAACAGGTTTTACTCCATAGTCTTGAAACTTTTTTTCCCTACTCTCTTAACAATTAACGAGTCTCCTTGAGGACAGGCTGTGATGAGTGAGAACGGAAAACCCATAGTTGAAATGAGAAATATTGTAAAACGATTCCCGGGAGTCACGGCCGTTGATCACGTTAACCTAGTTCTCTATAGAAATGAAGTGCTCGCCGTCTTGGGTGAGAATGGTGCTGGTAAGACGACGCTCATGAACGTATTATACGGCTTATTGTGCCCTGATGAAGGAGAGATCTACGTGGAGGGCAGGAGGGTTCTTCATCGCTCTCCTTTTGACGCTATTAGAAACGGTATTGCGATGGTTCACCAATTCTTCACACTCGTAGAGGATTTAACAGTTGCAGAAAACATTATTCTAGGTTTAAGAGAGGCAGGCTTTATTGTTAATCTCAAGAAAGCGGTGAAAGAGGTAAAAGATTTCGCAAGAAAATTGGGCTTCGAAATCGATCCTAACGTGAAAGTTTGGCAGTTATCTGCAGGAGAAAAGCAGAAAGTCGAAATACTAAAGGCCCTATTCAGAAATCCAAAGGTTTTAATACTTGATGAGCCGACCTCCGTCCTCACCCCTCAAGACACGAGAAAACTCTTCAACGTCATAGAGAGCTTGAAGCGACAAGGGCTGTCAATAATTTTCATATCGCATAAGCTTGATGAAGTTCTTCAAATAGCCGACCGAATCATGGTTCTAAGGCGTGGTAAAGTAGTTGGCGAAATCCCTCGAAGCGCCGCGGAGCCTAGGCTCTTGGCTAAGTTGATGGTAGGTAAGGAAGTATTAGTTGAAGTCGAGACCTCATCCAAACAAGTCTTTGAGAAACAGGCAAGTAAAGTTCTTCTTGAAGTCCAAGACCTTAAGGCACTGGGAGATCGAGGTAACCTCGCCCTGAGAGGCGTTAACCTCAAAGTTAGAAGCGGGGAAATTTTGGGCATTGCAGGAGTTTCGGGAAACGGTCAAAAAGAATTAGCTGAAGCCATCTACGGGTTGAGAAAGCCTATACATGGGAAAGTGCTTTTCTTGGGTCGCGATATAACTCATAGTAGTGTCTTAGAGAGAATTAAATTAGGAATATCCTATATACCGGCAGAAAGATTAAAATACGGCGTAGTGGGAGAGCTGCCACTTTATGAAAATGTGCTATTAACTAGGATTGAAGAAAATCAGGCTATTAGTGACCTGCCGCTAGTGCCATCAAGCTTAAAACCTATTAATTACAAAGCCGTGGAAAACCTAACCATTAACGTAATAAATAAGTACAACGTAGTTACACCATCACACAAAGCGCCAGTTAAGAACCTTTCAGGCGGAAATGTCCAAAGGTTGATTGTTGGCAGAGAAATTGAGAGAAGTCCTAAACTACTAATAGCTGAAGAGCCTACTGCAGGACTCGATATCGCAGCCACGGAATTTGTTAGGAAGAAGCTTATTGAACTAAGAGATGGTGGTTGCGGCATATTGCTGATATCTAGTGACCTTTCAGAGTTACTATCTTTAAGTGATAAGGTAGCTGTAATGTATGAAGGCGAAATAATTGGAGTCTTTAGACCTGGTGAGCTCGAAGTAGATGATATAGGTTTAATGATGTCCGGATACAAGAAAATGCCCAAAGAGAGGATTGACTCGTATTGGGCGTAGTCTTAGTATTTAGAGAACGGAGAATAAGCTTATTGCATATATTATTGCTACCTATGCTAGCTGTAGGATTCGCGTTTATAACAGGCTCGCTGTTAATGATCTGGGCTAATGTTGATCCACTAACCGGCTACATCGCATTTCTTAGCGGTTCCCTAGGGGGATACGCCCAGATAGCAGACACTCTTCTTAGAACTACACCTTTTCTCCTAATGGCCGTTGGAATAGCGTTCTCTAACAGAGCTGGTGTTTTGAACGTAGGGGCAGAGGGTCAGTACATAATGGGTGCAATAGCAACCACCGCCGTAGCGCTCTATTTACAAAACGCGAACATCGATTACGCATTAGCATTGACGATCTCCTTGATAGCAGGCGCTTTTGTAGGAGCTCTCTGGGCTTCTGTTGCAGGCATTATGAGAGCGTATTTCGAAGTTAACGAAATTGTTGTTACAGTAATTATGAATTGGTTAGCATTTAAAATCATGCAGTGGCTATTGAGGGGGCCACTAAAAAGCCCTCTTTCTCAAATGTGGCCCATGTCTCCTCCCATCGACATAAAGTTGCCTGTAATTATGCCTGGAACAAGGCTTCACGGGGGTTTCGTCCTTGCTATAGGCGTGGCTCTCTTGACGTACTATGTACTCTTCAAAACCAAGCTAGGTTATATGGTGAGGGTACTAGGAGCCAATCCACACGCTGCCAGATACGCTGGCTTTCCGGTTAAACGACTAATAGCCTTCAGCATGGCATATAGTGGTGCTCTAGCCGGCTTGGCAGGCGGCGTGGAGGTTCTAGGGGTTTTTCACTTTTTGTACGAAGGCATAGCGGTCGGCTTAGGCTATACTTCTATAATTGCATCACTATTAGGTAGAAACCACCCACTAGGTATAATAGGCTCCTCGCTCTTGTTTGGAATGATATATAATGGAAGCGTCTATCTACAATCAGCCACAGGGCTAACCTATACATTCTCAAAGGCTGTTGAGGGGCTAATCTATATGTTTTTTGTGCTGTTCTCGGTACTAATGTTTTACGAAATAAGACTAGTTGCCAGGAGAGAGAAAAAATGAGCCCGGAGTTGATTGGTTCCATAATAAGTCTAGGCTTAACGATGTCAGCTCCCGTGGCTATTTCTAGTTTAGGCGAAGTATTCAGCGAGAGATCTGGCGTAATAAACTTAGGCATTGATGGCATAATGCTTATGTCAGCCTTTGTGAGCTTTCACGTTGTATTTTTAACGGGCAATATTCCTGCTGGATACTTACTAGGAATATTGACTGGAGTTTTACTGGGTCTCTTGCTGGGATTGTTCATTGTAGTTTTAAGGTTTAACCAGGTAGTAGCAGGCATGGGCTTATATTTCCTAGGACTAGGCCTTTCCGACTTTCTCTATAGAGTAATATACGCTAATAAAGTAGTCCTCATCCCCAAAACCACTGCTTTAAAGGTACCTTTGCTCTCCGAAATACCCCTCATTGGAGAGGCCTTCTTCAATCAGTATCCCGGTGTTTACGTGATGTTCATACTTACCGGAATCATCTACTTTATCCTCTACTACACGAGAATCGGGCTGTGGATTAGAGCCCTTGGTGAGAACCCCAGAGCTTGCGATGCGGCCGGTATTAATGTAACGCTGTACAGATTACTATCGCTGGTGTTGGGATCGGCCTTTGCGGGCTTCGCAGGAGCTGTTCTCTGCCTAGAAATTACAGGACTTTTTTACGAAAACCTGACTTATGGCATGGGATTTATTGCTATAGGTCTGGCGTATTTCGGAAAATGGGATCCCCTTAGAAGCTTAGCGGGCAGCCTGATATTTGGTATCACTTGGTCAATAGGTATAAGCCTACAGGACGTCTTCATAAAAATTGGCATGCCTGAAATGACGTACTTCATGATAATGTTGCCATATCTGGCGGTACTAGTATCGCTCCTAATAATGTCCAAAGGAGCAAGGCCTCCCGCATCTCTGGGTAAGCCGTATTATAGAGAATGAAGAGAGGAGTGGAGCAAATGTTCTACAAAGCTTGCACAACTAAACAAGCTTTTTGACGTTTCTTAGCAATTACAACGCTAAGAAGATCGAATTATACCGCCTACCCCCTTGCTTCTTAAAATACCGACAAGCTTGCTTACGAGCCCCTCTTTGGGCTCAACGGGCTCGAAGTCTAGTACGTAGTCCTCGCCGCCAGAGAGCTCTGACAGCGCATCGCTCAGAGCGTCATCAATCATTTCATTCCTGATCACTTCTTCAAGCAACTTACTGACCTTATCATTCATCTCAGCAGTTTCAAACATGCCAGTATTATGGTTCACATGTTAGTATGGCGGTTTTACTAAAGCCTCGCACAAGATCTTTCATTGCCGTAATAATCTTAATGCTATTGCTAGCATTAATCCCTGCTGCCCATATTGTTCACGGGTTTTGACAAGGCAGAGTACATCGTGATAAATACGTTGGCTTCAAGCTTTCATGTTTTTCACGTCTTGCGCTGTTTCATCTCCTCTGCCATCATTCTGACCTCTCTGGGCTGGAATAACGTACCGCAAAGCCTCCGCGAGCATATAGAGCTTCAAACAAGCTTACTAGCAGGATAGACCTCTTCTTCCTAAACACCAGGTACATAGCAGGTGTTCTCTCAGAATACCTGGCTGCACGCGAGTCAAGAATAGTGTTGAAGTCTGATGCGACCTTGTGAAGAGTTCTAGCCATGACACTAGCGGACATGATAGGGAGGTTCATGGAGATTTCTAGAAACCGTTAAAGCATATGAGTCGGGGTGTGTAAGAGATTGCTGAAAATGGCGAATATCTGGTACCCTGGTTCTAAATCATGCGTCTTCGAAGACTTCGGCCTGGAAGTGAACAGCAACGAATTGGTCTTGCTAAGTGGCCGCTCACCGAGAGCGGTCTTTGATTGCCTTTCGTGTTCGTTGATTGCCGCCCTCGGGTTCCCCGCGGTCTCCCCGGGCCCCCTCACCGCCCTTCTGGAGCGGATCTCGGAAATCCGGGGTCACCATAGTGCTTATGGGGGAGTCGGGGTTTATAGACACGCGGCCTCGGCACACCTCATAGCACTAAGAGGGGTTGCGAAGCAAAGCAAACAAGCCCAATGACCATGAAATATATTACAGCCCAACGAGCCTAGCAAAAACAACTGTTCTATTAATAGCTGCAAGCTTACTAGAACCCGAGCAGGGCTTAGTATAGTTTGATGGGGGATCCTCGAAGAGACAACCACCTGGAGCGAGGAAGTTTATAGAACTGCTATTTCAGGACTTTGAAGTGATGTTGTTCAATCCCACGGTATACGACGAGGTCCTCTATGTTCCCAGACAACTGTGTAGAGATCTCATCGAGAAAATAGCTAGAGAGGCCATCAAGGCTGTTGGTCTACCGGAATGGTCCTTGTCTAAAAGAGTCCATGGAACTAAGTTGTGGTGAGAATAAGCTTGTAGCCCTGGCGTCGATCATTTCATTCAAGCCTAAGTCCTAAGTTCTTGTTGCTAGACGAGCTTTTCGAGGGACTCTCTAGGAAAGCGAGGGCTGGAGTTACTTGCATTATCAAAGGGTTGATAAAGGGAGAACAGGCGTCTTGCTGGCATCACATGTGCCATCAATCGAATTAGTGGATGTAGAGAACAAGGTAATTGGTCTAGGAAGGAAAAATCACTAGATGAGTTTGCTTAAAGCCTCGATAATAGCGGGTGCGACACTGACTTTGCTGATGGGGCTTAAAACAGTATTAGTGCCGACGAGCTCTCTAAGACCAAGCCTTAGCAGCTTACTGAAAGCATCTCCTACCAGTAGTGGGTGCACTGTCGCCACGTAGAAGTCCTTGGCACCTAAATTCCTTAAAGCCTTTACAGCCTCAATGATCGTTCCACCCGTGCTTATAATGTCATCGACTATAACTACATCTCTCCCCTCTACTTTAACACCTTTTGCCTCGACAACGACTCTCTCGGCTGTCAACCTGGTCTTCTCCAATACACTGTACTCTAAGCCCCCCAACTCCTCTGCCATTATTTTAGCCCATTGCTCAGCCTCTTCGTCGGGTCCTATTACGACGGCATTGGTCAAAGAGTGGTGCTTCTTCAAGTACTTGCCCAACTCTCTCACGCCTGTTATGTTGTGGAAATTAGCACCGAATAATGCGCTCGGATCACTAATCCTGTGTAGGTGCATGTCAATAGTTATAATGTGGTCGACTTTAACGGTTTTAAATAGTTTAGCGAGGACTTGTATGCTTACAGCCTCACCTGGATTAAACCTGCTATCCTGCCTAGCGTAACTCATATACGGTATCACAGCTATGATCTTTCTCGCACCCAGATCCCTGAGAGTGTCGAGGGTATACAACGTCTCAACAATAGCTTCATTCGGCTCTCTTTGAAGCGAGTTCACATAGATAACGTCTCTCCCCTGGACATCGCTTAAAACCCGTATATAAATCTCGCCATCAGGAAATTTCTTGACTTCAATGTTGCCGAGCTCGAAGCCTTTCAAAAAAGCTAGCTCCACAGCGAGATGATCCCCGTTTCTGCCTCCAAGAACTAGTGGTTTCAAAATCTCACTCTCTTAGGTGCTATTGTCTTATAAAGTGGGGATAATAAATGCGCAGGAGCCTGTCCGAATTGGTTTTTGGAACATATCAACTTCTCGAAACTAGAAATCTTCAATAGAACTCAAAATAATACGCACGATGCGGTTCTAGCCGAGTTTAACACCAATAGTACACGTCCATCCTGAGTTCGTGGAACATTCCATCCGGCTCACTACGGTGCTGGCTGGTGCTGTGGTGTCATGGTAACGTTG
>NZ_JBMFLX010000059.1:0-7920 GCF_049970975.1 Infirmifilum sp.
CTTTACCATATGAGTCTCTCTGGATGCGCATAAACGTTAAACCTATCCTTTCTAACGAAACCCACTACCGTCAATCCCGCGTCCACAGCAGCTTTAATACCTTCAAGAGTAGGGGCAGCCCTTGAAGCCACTAAAGGCACACCCACGCGTACGGCCTTTTCGACAATGCTCTTCGTCAGCCTACACGTCACCGCGAGCCCTACACGGCTTAGATCCACTCCATTCCTGGCGAGCAAACCGAGACACTTGTCAACAGCACAATGCCTGCTAACGTCCTCCACATGTCCAAGAATCCTCCCCTCAGGGTCAAAACACAAGGCCCCGTGAAGAGCCCCAGTCTCCCTAAAACCCACACCTAGGTCGCCTAGCGCCTGTACGGCCCGTAGAATGTCGCTCGCTCTGAAAGCTTGGCTACCGTTTCTACCAGCGGAATCAAGATTCACTAATTCTCCATGTATCTCCACTCTCCCATCCGAAGCCCTGAACTCGTATCCATCCCTGACACGGTGACCAGTGGAGAGGAGGTGGCCGACAGCGAACTCTTCTAGAAGAGTGGGGGAGCATGAGAAAAAGCCTATACGTGCGCCGTTTACTATCAGCTCGAACTCGTACTCAGTCGCCACCCTCTCCTTACACTTCTCTAGAACCCCGGCTCTAAAACAAAACGCCTCTATCTCCCCTAGAAAGGGCTTCACTCGAAGCACCACAATATATCCTAATAATATATTAAAAATGCTCTGATCAAAACAACCACAGGCCACGCCTCATCAGGACGCGGGAAGAGGTCAGAGCCCCACGAGAAACCTCGAATATTACTTTCACTATCCTGGAAAAGTGGTAACCCGTAAATTTAGATACGATATCCTAGAGAAGGGGGCGGATGAGGAGATAGACCTCGTGCAATCATCATACAGCGGTCTTTGAAAGCGGAGAGCCTTGCGGAGAAGATGCCTACGTTGACCCGTATAATTTACCTTTTATTTTCCGCGAGCAGATCGATAAGTTAGCTAGCTAGTTACGGAGGCAGGCTAAAGTTTTAGATAATTTACACAAGGAAAAGCATAAGAAATATTAACCCCTCTGACGTCGCGACCCCGCCATGAAGAAACTAGGACTAGTAATCCTGGCTCTACTAGCCCTACAGTTACCCCTTCTCATAGAGGCCAACGCAGCAGCACAGTTCGAGACACTCATAATAACCATCGACAAGTCTTCATTCGACGCATCAGAGCTAGGAAAGCTGTGGGGACAAGTTGTCTACGTCGCCGACGCTTTCCCAGTAGCCGTGGTAAGGGTGCCTCACGGCGCGGCAATGCATGTACATGGCCTTAAAGGCGTACAGCACGTAAGCGCCGACGGAGTATTCCATTCAGCGGGCAAGCCCGTATCACAGCCCCCACAGACGATCCCATGGGGCGTGCAGCGTATAGGCGCGCCTACAGCCTGGTCTACAACCATGGGCTGGGTCGACCTCAACGGTGACGGCAATTCCGAGATAGAGGTCGCGATCTTCGACACAGGAGTAGATGTTGACCACCCCGATCTCGCCGCGAACATTAAGTGGGGTGTCTCCGTGTTAAACGGCAGGATATCCTCTAAATACAACGACCTGAACGGCCACGGAACCCACGTAGCCGGCACAATAGCAGCCCTCAACAACAACATCGGCGTCGTCGGCGTAGCACCCAAGGTCGAGATATACATGCTGCGAGTCCTCGGCGCCTCAGGCTCAGGCAGCTGGAGCGACCTGATCATCGCAATAGACTTAGCCATCAAGGGCCCAGACGGTATTATAGACAAGGACGGAGACGGAGTAATAGTCGGAGACCCCGACGACGATGCGCCTGAAGTCTTCTCGATGAGCCTTGGAGGATCAAGCGCTCCCGCCGAGCTCCACACAGCCATACAGGCCGCGTACAACTGGGGAATAGTCATCGTGGCAGCCGCTGGAAACGAAGGTGCTTCAAGCCCATCCTACCCTGCAGCCTACCCGGAGGTCATAGCCGTGGGAGCAATAGACTCTACCAACGCCGTGCCCAGCTGGAGCAACAGGAACCCAGAGGTAGCCGCTCCAGGCGTAGACATCCTCAGCACCTATCCCGACAACACCTACGCTACTCTGAGCGGAACCTCGATGGCCACTCCTCACGTTAGTGCAGCTGTAGCCCTTATCCAGGCCGCCAGGCTCGCCAAGGGACTCCCACCACTACCCCCAGGGACAGCAACCGATACCTCGACCAACACGGTAAGGGGACTCCTCCACGTAACGGCCGAGGATCTAGGAGCAGCCGGCTATGACAGTCTCTACGGCTGGGGAGTTATAAGGATAGACAAGGCACTGGAAAAGGTCTAAGATTGTAATAAGGAAGGTATTCTTTACCGGGGATCGAAATTCATTAATTTCCAGCACAATAAGTTTATAACTATATTCAACTATTTTACATATTTGAAATAAAGGTATGGCTTTACTCCGACAGGTTGAAGAGATTTCAGCCCGAATGCAGGAAGCTCTCTCCGAATGGAGAAGGAGATACAACAAGGAATTAGTGAACGGTCCATCGCGAGCTCGCCTTGAAAAGCCGAAACCTGAAGACTTTCTAATTGAAAAAAGGCCTTTCTTCTCATCAGTCACCGAGTCAGATGTCTATTACGTCAACACGTTTAGGTTAATCGAATATACAGCCCTCACAAGTGCTCCATCGCCCTCCAAGGTAGCATTAATGAGGAAATCCGGCTATAACCTCGGTCGCAGCCTTGTTAGAAGCGGTGTGGTGAAGAGCCTCGACGATGCCCCCCTTGCACTTGTGCTCTACAGAGTAGGGCTACTGGACATAGTAAAAGAGAGCCTGGACACGATGCGGGTAAACTTATACGAGTGCACCAGCTGCTACGGGGTTCCCAACATTGGACAAACCCTCTGCGACTTCGAGGCAGGTGTAATCCAAGGAATGCTCAGCGAGCTCTACGGGCGTAACGTGGTGAGGGAAAAATATTGTTGGGGCACAGGATACTCTTTCTGCGGGTTCGAAATAGCTTTCGAGTGAGAGTACATGCCTAGAACACTCCTTTTTTCACTTTCACCAAGTTGTGAAAACAGTTGCCCCGTGTGCCCCTTCAGGAAGGACAGAGGCATCCTTACACACGAACTCGTTTCGCAGACACTGGAACTACTCGAGAAGGTAGATGAGGCCTTAGTAGCTTGTAACTGGACGGGACATCCAGAGCTTGAGAGGATAAGTAAAACTGTAGCAGAGAAAGCTAGGAAGAATATTTGGCTTATCTCTTTCCCCGAAGTATCGAAGCTGAATAAGTTACGCCAGGCCCTCGCGTACGCCGACGACATAGTTATAGTCGGGAGATCTTCGCCACCCCCTCAAGAATCTCTACGCTCGATACTCTCCTGGTCTGACGCCAGACTCAGCATATGGTGGGTTCCCGACGACAAGACCAACCTGCTCAAGGACTTCACGTCCAACCTTAAAATAGCGCAAAGCATGGGGTTGAGGCTCATTGTAGGCGAGGCCCCCTACAGTTGCAGTAATGGCATGGATCCGTTGAAACTGGCTAATTTCTTAAAGGCTGAGGTTGGTCTCCCCATGGGCCAAATATACGGGTACACAGCGATGAGGGCATACATTCAGGGCTATCCATTACTTCTGTTCCTACGTCCTCTCTCCATGCGAGGTTTCATCTACCTATCGCATGACGGTTTCCTCAAGAAACACCCAATGGACCAGGATGCTGTTCCATTGAGCAAAATAAACCTGGACTCCCTGAGGAGGCTTGTATTCGATGATAAGCCATCTTGTGGGAAACGCTTAATCTTCACGCCCGATATACACCTAGGCCTTAGGGAGGCATCCTCCAACGTAACCATAACCCCGAAAATGATAGCTCTACTCGAAGCTATTTACGCAACGAATTCTCTAAAGGCAGCTGCTGCTACTGTAGGTATACCGTACTCGACTGCTGTAGAAAAAATAAAGAAGCTTGAAAAGAGCCTAGGAGAACAGATTATAGAGACTAAAAGGGGAGGAAAGTTAAGGGGCACATGCCATCTAACCGCGGTAGGAATGCAACTCCTGTCAGCCTATCGTGAGGCACTGAAGAACTTGCATGAGAAATTCACTTTTTAACATATCATAAATCCGAATTATTTTCAATAATAATTCGGAGTCTCCGGTTAATATTTAACAATTCGTTTCTCGGCGACTATATAAGATTTCTAAGAAATGTTTAAGACGGGCGAGGGGGTTGAGTGAGCATTATATATTAGTTAAGCCCGAGCTCTGTACGGGCTGTAAATCCTGCGAGCTGGCCTGTGCGGTAGAACACTCCAAGACCAAGAGCATATACACTGCGCCCTTTGAAGACCCAAAACCCATGCCACGCATAACAGTTTTACCTGTCGACGGACTCACCGTACCTACGAGGTGTGTTCACTGCGCCCAACCTCCATGCATGGACGCATGCCCGTTTGACGCCATCAATATTTCACCGGAAGGCTTCGTATTAATCGATGAGGGAAAATGTAAGGGGTGTATGGTCTGTGCGAGGGCCTGCCCCTTCGGCGCAATAACACTTTATCGTCCAAAGCGTATAGCCGTGAAGTGTGACTTCTGCTACGAACGAGTCCGGGCCGGAAAGGAGCCGGCCTGCGTCGAGGCGTGTCCCACAGGCGCCTTGAGGTATGGTAGACTAGACGACCTAATGAAGGAGGTTGCACAGGCTAAGATCCGGGAACTTTTAAAGGCGTTCTCATCGGAGGCCCGGGCTATTATAGTGCCGCCCCCATACGGTAAGGGGTCATCAGGTGCCCCCGTGACCCCGCCTATTATTCGTCAATCATTTGCTCGTGAGGGGTGAGAAATATGGTTAAGGTAGAGTTGTTGCCGACAAAGGTTTCCTGGAAAAATGGGAAAGTAGATCCCGAAAAGGCAACCATAAACCCTGCTGCAGCAGAGCTAATAGAATTAGCCAACCGTGAAGGCTACGAGACGGCATGGCATAGATTACTCCAGCAAGAGCCTCAGTGCGGCTTCGGCTTGCTAGGCGTTTGCTGTAGGAACTGTGCCCTTGGTCCCTGCAGGATCGACCCCTTCGGCAACGGGCCGAAACGTGGTGTTTGTGGTGCAGACGCAGATACTATCGTTGCTAGGAACATTTTAAGGATGATTGCCGCCGGTGCAGCTGCACACAGCGACCATGCGAGGGACATACTCCAGGTGTTCCAATATGTGGCTGAAGGGAAGACTAAGTCTTATAAGATAACAGACTCTGAGAAGTTACGCTGGCTCGCCAAGGCGTTGGGAGTACCGGTCGATGGGAGGACAGACCAAGAGATAGCGAAGGATCTAGTACCAATATTGGCTGCGGAGTTCGGTAAATTCGGAGACGAGCCGTTGAAGTTTATCGAGGCTTTAGCGCCTTCTAAGAGAAAAGAGGTTTGGAGCAAGCTCGGCGTCATGCCAAGAGCAATCGATCGCGAGGTTAACGAGATAATGCATAGGACCCACATGGGAGTCGACGCCGACCCCGTGAACCTTACCCTGCAGGGTGTAAGGGCTGCGCTCGCCGACGGTTGGAGCGGGTCGATGATGGCTACGATTCTCAGCGATATTTTGTTCGGGACACCCAAGCCGATCAAATACAATATAAACCTAGGCGTCCTCAGAGAGGATGCCGTTAACATCGTCGTACACGGTCACAACCCAGTACTATCTATGAAGATTGTGCAGGTGGCCTGGAGCAAGGAGATGCAGGAGCTCGCGAAGAAATACGGAGCTAACGGGGTCAACGTGGTCGGCATGTGCTGTACCGGCAACGAAGTCCTCATGCGACAGGGAATACCGATCGCCGGGAACATGCTGCTGCAAGAGCTCGCCATTATCACTGGCGCTGTCGAGGCGGTTATCGCCGACTACCAGTGCGTCATGCCCTCACTTGCTACGCTGGCGGAGTGCTTCCACACTAAGCTTATAACTACTGAGCCAAAGATGAAGATACCAGGAGCTATACACGTAGAATTCGATCCTAAGAATGCCGACGAAGCGGCCAAGGAAATAGTGCGAATAGCCATAGAAAACTTCCCAAGACGCAACAAGGCTAGAGTAAAAATACCTAAACACAAGACAGAGGCCATGGCAGGCTACAGCGTGGAGGCCCTCCTCCAGATACTCGGAGGATCCCTAGACCCACTTATCCAGGCGTTAAAGGAGGGCACCATTAAAGGCGTGGTAGGCATAGTTGGATGCAACAACCCCAAGGTCAAACAGAACTACAACCTTATAACCGTCACGAAGAAGCTCATAGAAAACGACATACTAGTCGTAGGAACAGGGTGCTGGGCACACGCAGCCGCCACCCACGGATTCTTCACGCTTGAGGCTGCTGAAATGGCTGGTCCAGGGCTCAAGAAAGTCTGCAAGGCTCTCGGCATTCCTCCAGCAATACACATGGGTAGCTGCGTAGACTGCAGCCGAATACTCCTCGTCCTCGGAGCACTTGCCGACGCCCTGGGCGTTGACATATCTGACCTTCCCGCTGCGGGCTCAGCCCCCGAGTGGTTTAGCGAGAAAGCCGTCTCGATAGGAACATACTTTGTGGCCTCTGGAGTTCTCGTTCATCTTGGAGTAGTCCCACCAGTGCTTGGAAGCCCCAATGTCACAAAACTGCTAACTGAGGACGCTGAGAAGATACTCGGAGGAAAGTTCTACGTCGAGCCCGATCCCGAAAAAGCTGCCGAAACGATAATAAACCACATTATTGAGAAAAGGAAAAAGCTTGGATGGCCTACCTAAAAAAAGACCGGTGGAATGAGTGCGAGTACTGGTAACGGGGAAAGGTGGAACGGGTAAGACAAGTATAAGTGCCGCTCTTTCTATCCAACTCTCAGAGTCCGGTTTCAACGTTCTAGCCCTAGACGCCGACTCTTATCCCAATCTCGCTAGAAGTTACGGACTACCCTTAGAGGTTATCGAGTCCATAGTACCCCTAGTGGATAACGTGGAGCTGGTCAAGGAGAGAACAGGGGCCGCGCCCGGCGAGGGCTGGGGCCTCTTCTTCTCCCTGAGCCCAAAGGTAGACGACATAGTGGACAAGTTCAGTGTAAAGATAAACGACAACCTACGCCTGGTCGTAGTAGGCGGAATAGAGGATGCGGGCGAGGGCTGCATGTGCCCCTCAATAGCTTTCGCTAAAGCATTCCTCATGCACGTTCTCCTTACCTCGCGTGACATAGTCTTGATAGACTCCGAGGCAGGGTTGGAGGTTATGGGTAGGGCTCTCGGCGAGCAGTTTGAAATGAACCTCTGCGTAGCAGAGCCCACCCTCAAGGCACTGGACGCATGCGGCCACATATTAGACATGAGCCAGCAGCTCAACATAAGGGATCGCGCTTTGATAATAAACAAAGTTAAAGACATGAAAACCACTGAAAAGCTACTCGATGTCTTCCAGGCGAAACACCCAAACACTCCCTTCTTCACTATCCGCTTTGACCCTAAGCTAGAGGTGGTAGAACAGACGGGTGCAAGCATAGAGATAAGCAGGGACAGCACCTTCTGGACAGACGTAAGTGCCGTAACAAAGTTCGTAAAATCACGCGTGAAGTGAAAAAATGCGTAAAAGAAAAAGTAGTCCTCAAATAAAAATGTTTTTAAGAAGGTTTGTATAGTCATACATGGGTTGAAAAAATGTGTGAGAGCAAGGTAACCGTACACTACAACGCGCAAGAACACAAATTCAAGGACGTAACACAGCTCATAATAAACGACAGCTCCCTGACCCTCGTAACGATTGATGGTTCACGACACGAGTTCAAAGGGTTCAAAAAAGTCGCAAAGATAGAAGGAGACTTCATTAAACACGTCGTACTCGTAGTCCTCGAATAAAAACATTTTTTAAAAAGGTGAATTTTTT
>NZ_JBMFLX010000060.1:0-7558 GCF_049970975.1 Infirmifilum sp.
TACCTCCGATGGCCCGCCCGGCTACCTATCTAGGCGGCGTGCGCTACCTCGTAAGGTGGCTGGTCCTAGGCCTATTGGTCGGCGTTGCGACCGGCCTAGCCGACTTGGCCTTCTACTATGTGTTGAAGTTCTTCGAGGGAGTTTTCCTGGTGGGCCTCGTCGGCTTCTCGACGTCCGACGTCTGGCCTAGCGCGAGTAGGTATTACCTCTTGCCTGCCTCGGCCGCGCTGGGAGGCGCCCTGGCCTCTCTGGTCATATACTCCCTAGCCCCCGAGGCCGAGGGCTCCGGCACGGATTTCGTTATTAGAGCCTACCACGAGCTTCAGGGGAGGATCAGATGGAGGGTCGCGCCTGTCAAGATCGTGGCGACGGCGCTGACTATAGGCTCGGGAGGTAGCGGAGGCGCCGAAGGGCCTGCCGCACAGTACTCGGCTAGCCTCAGCTCCTTTATCTCCGACATACTCAAACTATCGCCGGAGGACCGGAAGGTCATGGTGGCCGCGGGCATGGGGGCCGGGATCGGGGCCATCTTCAAGGCGCCTCTAGGGGGCGCGTTGCTGGCCGCGGAGGTCCTCCGGAGAGGGGGCTTCGAGGCGAGAGTGGTGTACCCGGCCCTAGTGGCGTCGGCCGCAAGCTACGCCGTCTTCGGAGGCTTCACCGGCTACACGCCCCTCCTGGGGCTCTACGCGGGGTCCCCTAGGCCTACCGATTTCGCAGTCTACGCGGCCCTGGGCCTCGTCGCCGGGCTTGCTGCGATAGCGTACGTCGGGGCGCTCCGCCTGGCCCGCCGGGCGTTCGGCGCGGTGAGGGCGAGATACGTGAGGCCCGTAGCCGGTATGGCGGTCGCCGGCTCGATAGCGTTGCTGGCGCCCCAAGTCGCCGGGGAGGGACTCGCGTGGGTGCGCCTGGCGGGGGCGGGCGAACTCGACAAGCTCTATTCGCCGGTCCTGCCAACTGTAGCGCTCCTCGCGCTCCTCCCAGTACTCAAGATACTGGCGACGGCGGCTACCGTCGGGTCCGGCGGGAGCGGCGGCCTGTTCGCGCCGGCGATCTTCATCGGGGCGTTCATCGGCGTGGACACGTGGCTCCTAGTACACTACATTGCCCCGTCCGCGTCGCTCCAGGTAACGCCCTTCGTGGTCGTAGGGGTCGCGGCTGTGCTGGCGGCCGCGACAAAGACCCCGCTGTCGGCCACGGCCATGGCCGTGGAGATGACCGGCGGCGTCCAGCTACTCCCAGCCGTCATGATAGCGGTCGCCGTTTCATACGCCGTTTCCTGGAACTACGCGATATTCGACGCGCCGGCGGACAGCTCCCTGTCACGTGAACCCCGGACCGAGACGATGCTTACACCTGAGAGGGTTTATGGTAGTAGAGTATACGGTGTAGAATTAGACGATGAAGCTCTCGCTAGGGTCTCTGAGAGAAGATCCAATGAAGATCATTAAAGCAGCTTGGTTAAGGGTTTGTTTTAGATTGATCCCTACGCTCGTGATACCATATTAGTGGTGTGAATGAGGCTTCCGAGAATTTTAACTTACAGGGGTTCAATGTTCGTGTACCTTGTATTAAAAGTGTTATCAGGTGTGATTACAAGTATTATGCCTGGAGATCACATCGTTATACCAACGATACATGGTTTTAAATTGGTTCTGCCGAAGCGTGGTTACGCATCTGGTGCGAGACCCCTGACTATAATGTTTGGGGTCGTGGAACCTCAGTGGCGAAGGTACTTCACGACTTTAATAGGCAAAGCTAGGGTATTCGTAGATGTTGGTGCTGCATCCGACATCTACTACACTCTCTTAGCAACGAGATTGAATAAGGATGTGATCGTATTAGCTCTAGAGCCTTCACCGACAGAGTACAAATATTCAGTCCACAACGTGAAAATAAACAAGGTGACGGATAGAGTTCTGTGTCTCAACATGGGCTTATCTGATCACATAGAAGAGACCATTATGGAAGGTAGAAGAGTGATGTTCGTGAGACTCGATGATCTTGTCAGTAAGTTGAATCTCGAAAGCGTTGATATAATCAAGGTAGATGTCGAGGGGGCAGGAGCGTTGGTTATTAAAGGCGCCGAGAAGGCTATCGAGAAACATAAACCCATAATATTCTTCGAGGTCCACAACAAATCAGAGGAAGATACTATAAAAGAGCTTGCCAAGAGAGGCTATAAGGTCATCAGAGAACCCGGGGAGATGTACGTACTAGTACCCGTTAACACCCATAGATAAAGGGTAGAATGGCAGGTATAATGATGGAAGTAATGTGCATAACACTAATCCGTCATCCTATGGTTGACGACGTATCACACGCTGCGTGCGGCACGCAGAGTTCTCAGGGGTGGGGAGATCATCGTGATTTCAACCCCCAAAGCTGGCAAGCTTGGTTAACAGGTTGGCTTTACTACTCGGATACCAACCTTACAACGCTGAGGTATCCACCGAGATAGTAGTGGGTGTACCTTGGAGAGCGAGGACGTTCTCCAAGCCTAGCGGGCACACGAAGCCCTTAGCGTTTAGAGCTCTAAGAGGGCTACTCCAATACCGCGGCTTCAAAGTAGTCAAGGTGAGTGTACCTTCAGAAGTAGAACTTGGGGAGCTAGCACACCTAGACAAGCTATTTTCAAAAATACCATCACTAGCAAGGAGAATCGTAGTATTAGCGAGGAAATGAAGATAGTCCACGTAGCGCCCTTCTACCACCCCGTGGTCGGCGGTGTCGAGGACGTGGTTAAGCACGTAGCCGAGTACATGGCCGGCAGAGGCCACGAGGTCTATGTGGTGACTTACAATAGGCTTAGGGTGGGCGGCATCGGCTCGCTGCCTAGAGAGGAGGTTATAAACGGCGTCAAGGTAATCAGGCTTAAGCCAGCTATAACATGGAGCCACGGCTCGTACAGCCCGGAACTACCCCAAGTCATAAAGGCGCTAAAGCCCGACATAGTCCACGTACACGTCTGGAGGCACCCACACGTGTTCCAAGTAGCCAAGCTAAGGTGGGAAATGGGGTTCAAAGCGGTACTACACGGCCACGCACCATTCCACAAACTCGACCAACTAGGCGTAACCACCTGGGCGTACCACAGGCTGGCGGACACGTTTGGCAGAAACTACCTGAGGACCTACGACAAGTACATAGCGCTGACGAGGCACGAAGCAAGCATTGTTAAGGGACTAGGCCTCGATGAAGGGAAGATAGAGGTCATACCAAACGGCGTGGAGGAGGACAGATGCAACGTTAATAGTAGCGCCAAGGATGAGAACCGGATCCTCTACCTGGGTAGGATAAGCAGGTCGAAGAACATAACCCTACTCCTCAAGGCGATGAAGTACGTGATCAGGGAGGTGAGGGACGCTAAGCTAACCCTCGCCGGGCCAGACGAAGTCCTAATCCACGGCATGCTAAACTATGCAGAGAGACACGGCATAAGCGTGCAGTACTTGGGCGAGGTAGGTGAGGAACTGAAACACAGACTATACCTTGAAAGCGCGGTCTACGCACTGCCATCGCTGTACGAGCCGTTTGGAATAACGCTACTTGAGGCTGGGATCCACGGAACACCATCAATAATAACGGGGAACGGTGGGCAAGTAGAAGCCTCACCACCAAATCTGGCGAGCCTATGGGCGGAGCCCAAGCCAGAGAAGTACGGAGAAGCCATAACCACACTACTAACCGACGAGGAACTAAGGAAGAGGCTCGACGTTCAAGCCAGGGAATGGGCGCAAAAACACGTGTGGAACAAAATACTACCCAAATACGAGAAGCTCTACAGCGAGTTATTGCCATGAAGATAGTCCACGTCCACCACCACTACTGGCCCGTTGTCGGCGGCTTGGAGAATGTGGTTAAGGCGCTGGCCGAGGGCATGGCTAGGCTAGGCCACGAGGTTCACGTGATAACAAGCACCTATGGTTCTGAGGGTAGGCCTAGGGAGGAGGTTATTAGCGGTGTGCATATTCACAGGGTTAAGTCTACTAAACTTGGATACCCAGATTTAACATACCCTATCGAAGTTCCAAGAAGTGTTTTGAGAGATGCTGACGTTGCGCACGGCCACAGTCAAAACAGCCTCTTTACTGTGAAGTTGATCGAGGAGGCTAAGAAACTTAATGTTATAACAGCGATGCACTTCATGGCCGTTGACGCTTTGAGAGATCACCCGAGTGCTTTGATTAGACTACTAGGCCCGTTATACTCTGATACCATGCTTAAGAGAGCTTTGAGCTCTACTGACATCCGTTTAGCTCGTAGTCTCAGGGACAAGGAGTTAATTGAGAGTAAATTCGGTGTAAACGTTGAGTACGTACCAGATGGGGTACCAAAGTGGTTCATAGAGCATGATTATGCAGGAAAATCGTTTAGACAAAAATACGGCGTAGACGGTGACTATGTGCTCTACATTGGTAGGCTTCACCCGTTGAAGGGTATCGACGTGTTGCTTAGGGCTATGCGCATAGTTGTTAGTAAAGTGGACCTCAGGTTGGTCATCGCAGGGCCTGGCGATAGAAGGCCTTACGTAGAGCTAGCGCGTAGTCTAGGCGTGGACAAATACGTGCTCTTCCCGGGCTTCGTTAGCGAGGAGGATAAGGTAGGGGCTATAGACGGGTCGGTATGTGTTGTCCTACCTAGCATAAGTGATTACGTTGAGGTCTACCCAATGGTTATATCAGAGGCTTGGGCGAGATCCAAGCCTGTTATAGCCTCCTCGGTTGGGGGTATACCCTATAGGGTTAAGCACATGGTCAATGGACTCCTGGTACCGCCTAGAGACCCCAAAGCGCTTGCTGAAGCTATGATGGCATTAGTGCAAGATAGGGAGTTAAGTGTAAGGTTGGGGATGGAGGAGCGAGATCGCAGTTAGAGTTGTTTATGATGTATGGATAGCACTAAGAGTGTTGAGGATTTTGTCAACAGTGATCCTAATATCTCTACTTACCAAGAGGAAAGTTATTTTAAGGGGCCTTATAGACGGCATAAAACTAGGCTTAAAGTTACGCAAGAAATATCCCAAGTTTGACGAATTGAAGAAACAAAAACACAGAGAACCACGTATAAACATTCTTTGGAGATTCAGCTCAATACCACTGATCGTACGCGCGTTCATTAGATTTGGTAAGAAGACATCGCATGCCTTGTACCTACTAGTATCAAGATATTACACATTAGAACAAAATATGTTCTGGAACAGAGGTCTTGGATAGAAAAGGGCAAACCTCCCTTGGTTAACATGTTTAACGACCTAGAAGAGAGCTATTAAGACAAGAGTGATTTTTATTTGGATGAACAATAATAGCATGCGGATTCGTTGAGTCAACTCTTGCCTTGCCGAAGAGTGTTTTTACCTGGTCTAGAAAACTTGTAAACGTATATTGGAACTCGCAGTTTCACGTATTTAACGACAATTAATTGGTTTGTATACGAGGTCTGTCAACTTGACCGTGTATCTATCCCTAGTAGCGAGGCCCGGTAGTATCCGCCTTACATCGCTTAGTAGATTAATTTTGATGTATGGCGCACAATACAGATTTAGCGGGCCCACCGTATGTGACAACTTTTTACCTAGCTCTATCCCGTCTCTCACCGCCTTATAAAGGGTTTTGTCTCTGAAGTAGTTCGATAACAACCGTCTTAACAATTGAAGCCACTTTATGTGCGAATACTTTGTCTTAGTAATATATAATCGAGCCACGAATCCTCTTAATTCATAATATGCGCCTACCGATCCCTTTGTAGTTGAGCTTACGAAATGAATGCCGGAATCTACGGGAATGTACTTTACTCTGTACCCCCTGTTCCATAATATTAATCCAAGCAAGTTATCATCTAGGTATAGGAATGTTTCTTCGATGAAGGGCTTGCCGCCCGGCATCACGCTGGAAATAATGTTTGTTTTGACCACCATATAGGCGCCGTTAGCATAAGACACGTAGTGCTCCCTATGAACTTGAGGACACTCCTCTCTTAATAAGCCCCAGCAGACATCACCAGCACCCGACTTTTCACTAATCCAGCCTCCCGCCGAAGATATCGTTTTTCCGTCTCCCTGGTATATTAGTCCGTTCGCTGCCGCCACCTTCTCGTCACCCTCCATATGCTCTATTATTTTCCTTAGCGAGTCTGGTTCTGCGATTAGGTCGTTGTTTATGAACGCGATGTACCTGACACCGGGATCCCTTGCGCTCCAACCAACGTTCATACCACCGGCGTAGCCCAGGTTCCTATTGTTGCGGACGAGTTTAACTCTAACGTTGCTTGGTTTGTGCTCCTCAACATACCTCCTAATAGTCTCGAAACTACCGTCCGTGGATGCGTTATCAACAATAATGACCTCAAAACCGTCAAAGTCCAGGTTAAGCACCGAGTCAATGGACTTCAGGGCGATATCTATGAACCTCATGCTGTTATAATTAAGCCAAACCAGGGATGCCTTAACCATTAAGACCCCCGATTAATGGGTCCTTTAAATGCATTATTCTGCCGTCACTTAATGGTTGTAAAGCTTAAAATAGTGAGTGATCCACTGCCTTAACGGCATTACTTACCATGTTTAGCTCTTTCCTGAAGAGTCGGGGTCTCTTTAGGGATCGACTTAGTGTCGGTATTAGAACGCTTCGCCAAGTATCAAACCAACCCCCACAACCCTACCCTCATACCCATAACTCGGGTAAGCCATGAGTTTCTTGATGTGCTGCGGAAACAGTGAGACCTTTATCTTTATTTCAGAGACTATATTCTAGGGTTATTGCCGTGAGGCAATTCGTAAAGCCGAAAAACTTAGCAAATCGGTTTGGAGTGTGAGGTTTCTTGAGGATTATTTTTGTTACATGGGCCATAGGTGTTGCTGGCGGTGTCAGAGCCATATTTAAGGTAGCCGATGGTCTACTTGACAAAGGGTACAGGGTAAGTATACTAGCTCTTGGAGGCGATCATTCATGGACCGGTTTAAGGACGCCGATCTATTATGTTCCTCTACCCAGTAGATTGAGAACACTCTTCACTTTTTATAGAATACTAAGAGGGAAATTTGGTAAAAAAATACACAGCTCTCAGTATTGAAGACTTCTCGAAGAAACTAGGTTTTCACGCTGATCTAATTAGGCTATTGGCCGAAAATTTACCTGAAGCTGATGCCTATATTGCTACACGATTCCCTACCGCTCCGGAGCCGCCGAGACCGTAGTCTTTCGGCCTATGAGCCTTAAAGGAGAGGTCAGCCACCCTAATAGGCTTTACAATTTCTTTTAGGGAAGCCGAAAGTCTCGGTAATCGACAGAGCAAACTCGTACCGGCTAAGCCTAGGGCTGGCCCCGTGGAGGAAGCCCTATATACCCTTTTTCAATATCTTCGCACGATTTCGGCGATTAGGGTGTTTAGGGTCGGAGAGTCTCACTAGTCGTCCACACCCCTCACCTCTTCCAGGACAGCCTCTCCACGCCACCCGGCCGAAGTTCTGTCTGCCGGGACCAGAGTCATGTATTCGAGTCACCCTCCCCACGTGGCTACCCCCTACATCGAAAAGGTAGGGACCTATTCTAGCTGATGCGAG
>NZ_JBMFLX010000061.1:0-1198 GCF_049970975.1 Infirmifilum sp.
AGCCGTGCCGGGCTAATAGCCTAGATCCTGCTTGGCCGGCGGTGGCGATACCCCGCGGGCCTCCCCATGCTTCCTGCCGATTGCCAAGAGGGCGCCACCCGGCTCCAGCACCCTGCTCGCTACGTAGACTCCGTGTAGGCTCAGCTCGACTACCAACGTCTCTCCCTCTACGTAGAGAGAGCTCACGTTAGCGCGTTGTTAGCCACCCTCCGGTCCCCCGGTGGCTTGTTGAAGAGAATGTCCGTGACGCTGTTAAGGATCACCCTGTAGGAGATTGCACCTCAGGCTCCTGATGTAGCCTACCTTGGAGGCGAAATCCCTGAAAGCTGTCTCGACAGCCCTCTTGAAGCCCACTGTGGAAGATACGTTCTCGGCGCCTAGCTAAAGCTTCTCGACGCACATCTATCCCCCTCGGAGGCTCGGGCTTCAACAGTATTAGAGTTTAGCGCTGATCGGGCCGGGGCGATACGGTGTAGCCGCGGATCCTGGGTCTTTTAGGGGTTCTTGGCGACAGTGCAGGTCCATGTGACGTGAGAGCACTTGAAAAGAGCCACAGGTAACAAGAGCCAAATAAGTTTAAGCTGATGTAGCACGCTCACGCTGATAGAAGAGCTCTTGCTATGTCCTTGAGGGCCCTCTCCAGTTCTCGCGCTCTCTTACTCCCGGCTTCTCGTTTTTCTCGTTCAAGCCACTTAGCGTGAGAGAGCATTGACCTGACTATTGAGTAAGCCCTCTCCCTGAGACTCCCACTCAGAGCGGCCTCCGCGAGCTCTGCTAGCACGGGTATGCCGTCCTCGTCAACGAGGGACTCCCCCAGTAACCGAGGCCACTGAGGCACTTCCGCTTTTATTACTGCTATGGCGTCCAAGAGCTTATCTACGTTGAAAACAGCAAGAGAGGGGACCCTCTGTGCGTTGGTCCTGACGTTTCTTTCGCACATCCACACGATGGCGTCTATTCCATGGAAGCCATAGAGTGTCTCCCCAAAAGACAGCGCTATAAGAGGGGCTACTAGAGCAGGCATGTGGTCGTTAAATTCGTTGAACTGAAGCTCGAAGGCCCTTTGTATTAATACCATGTCTATGAGATTAGCCTCACTGGACGGTATGAATGTAGTGACTATTAATGAGTATGTATCCCCCTTTCTGATTCTAGATATGTGAGAGCCGTAAACTAGCCCTAAGTTGGTCATGAGAAA
>NZ_JBMFLX010000061.1:1298-7535 GCF_049970975.1 Infirmifilum sp.
AAATCTGCCCTCGGTCATTTTGTGTTTGTGATCGGGATCCTTGTAAGCATTGAGAACGCCTTGTTCGCGTTTGTTTTCTACAGAGTCGACTATGTCGACTATTGATTCAATTATTGATTCAATCCATCTCTCACGTACGCCTGGATTAATACTGATAGCGGCGTCTATTTTGTCAATAAACCTAGACGTAAACCCTTCACGTGCTTTTTCGCAAGCACTTTTGATGTAGCTAAGTTGCTTTAAAGCTCTCTCTTCATCAACTCTGTTGTCTTCTATGGATATAACAAATCTATCTCCTGTCCTCTTCACACTGCCTTCACGCACGCCAGCCCACATCAAGTACCTGACGAGACCATGCAATATCAGTGCGTCTGTCATTAAGCTGTGCCCCGGTGTATGGAGCTCCACGGTCCGCCACCTATGAGGACGCATGCGAGTCTGAACCTTTTTCATAACAACCTTCGCGGCCTTCTCCCGCCTGCTTTAAGCAGACAGTATTGCTTTTTGTGGCCTTCATGATCGCGTTCATGATGCTCTGCCTTATTTGATTCATATCCAGGGGTTCAGCACCTCTCGATACCCTCTCAACTATATAGTTTGCCTCGTCTCTGAGCTCGCTAGATCCGCACCTCTCAGTCCTCAGCACGTGGGCTGCTACTGAGTCGGCGACCACTATCAGGTGTAGGATGGAGGCTACCCGGGCTCTGCGGACAAGGAGCTCGTCGGGATCTCCCATGACCGATGCCCACGCGATAATGCGTTTTAATACATCGAATACTTTGTCCTTTCCATTTTGCGTGTCTATGTTAGACCACTCCACGTAGAATTCTTCAAACGCCTTAGTTAGGCACTCGCCCGCATGCTCTTTTTTGACCGGCAATCTACTAATGTAGTCCAAAGATTTTTTCACGTCGCAGGGTGCTGGAGACAGGTCGTACTTTTCTACCACCCTCTTCAGGTTGCTTATTGTCAAGTACCTCTCTCCGTAGGCTCCCACGTACGTCCTCATGATTATAGGCTCGTGGTGCAACATCACAGCGGTCGCTAAGAGGTACGCGACATCGCTCTTCACACGATCTTTTGCTTCGGTGGATCTGAGGGCAGATTCGAGAACGCTGTAGGTGGCGTACGCGCTGAACAGCTCGTGCCTGAAGCCTTTCACCTGCTCGTAGTAAGCCTTTGTGAGCTTACCCACGTCGTGGAGTGCTATAGCAACCGCTATTGGATCAAAGCACATACTATCACACTCAACGCCCAATACCCTCTCCACACCTCTCCGGTAGTACGGCTTGAGCTCTTCCCACACGGTGAGGGCGGCTACGACGTGCTCAACATACAGCTCGCCGGATTCGATGCAACGGAACGAGAAGCACTTGCTCACTTCCTACCCCTCCGGCGGCCCCTGTCCACCTCCTCTCGACTTGGACTCTGTTGACCGCTTTTCAGAAGGTCGTACTTAATCCCGAACATATCCACATACACCTCGCCTTTAGGTACTGCGAGCATAGCGTACTGTTCCCACCTATTTTCGGGATACTCGACTTTTTCGAAGTAGCAATATTCTTTATCGTTATCGTATACTTTCCCACATCTACTCAGGCCATAGACCCGATTCCTAACACTCTTCAACAGGTTGATCAATCTATTGACGCTTTCTGTGCGTATTTCGGAAATGGAGAACCTGACCAAGTTGTCTTCTATATATTTGCGGTCACATTTGAGGCCCGTCTCGTCTCTTTCACAAATTTTGTCATCATATAACAAAATGTCCACGTAGTAGGAGGGCTTCAAGTACAGCTTATCCTCAGGGGGGTACGCGAATAAGTGGAGCTGGCTAAGGTATTCGACGGACTTCAGGTAGAGCTCGTCGCCACGTGTTGCTAACATGTCAACAGTTTCTTTGTTGTAAACATCGTCTACTAACTTCTTAATCATGTTTATGTCGTCCAAGTTCGTAGACTTTAGATAGTTCACGCTTCTTATGGTATTGATGGTATTGTTCATGACAATGTCATTATACGGGTAGTTGCCGTTGGTCTTAAGGTAGATCCTAACGCGAGCCGGTTTACCCCCTCTACCAACCCTGCCAATTCTCTGCACTAGGCTGTCGATTGGAGACACCTCGGTATAGAGTGCGTCGAACTTGAAGTCGATACCCACTTCGGCGGACTGCGTACTTACCAGTATCGTGGGGCCGTCCCCGCACTTCAACTGCTCGTAAACAGACCTTCTATCACCTCTTGTCATTAATGAGTGAAGCAGTAATACTCTGCTAACTCCGCTACACTTGTTCTTGATTTTATTCTTGATTTTATTGTAGACGTTCTGAGCCCTCTCCACGGTGTTCAAGATCACTAGTGCGCTCTCGTCGCAGTTGATGTGCGATTCTATGAAATTCTCAAGCTTGTCATCCCAGACGTCTATGTCTATACTGCGCTTCATGCAACTTTCTAATTTGTGCTCAGTGGGATCCACGTCGCACTCGCCCTTGAAGAGTTCTACTAGTTTAGTGGGGAGGGTCGCTGAGGCAAGGACAACCAAACCGCCCGCCTTCACAACACTGCAGATAATCTTTGATAAGACCCGCGGACCAAGGAAGACCTCGTCTTGAATCAAGTGCGCCTCGTCGAGCACTACTAAAGAGTTCGTGATCAACCCTGCTGGCAAGGTGTACCTGCCAGTGCTCGTCCCCATTTCAACCCAGCTCAGCACTCTCTTGGCTACATATCCGTAAGCTAGCGAGTCAATGGTTGTCAGAGTAATTGTGGCAGCGTAGAGGAAGGCTTTGTCAACGACATCGCCGTGGTCCTCCCCTACGCGGGGGATGACCTTTAATTCATTTTTCAGCGCGTCAATGTAGACCTCGAGCCTCTCCCTCATCTGGCTGAGCAAGGCGTGGGTAGGCTCTACCCAAAACAGTCTCCCTGCAAACCAGCTTTTGTTCAGCCACTGGTACAGGTAGACAGACGAAATGATTTCGGTCTTACCAGCGCCGGTAGGGGCCTCTAAAATAACCACTTTACCGGTCTTCGCCTCGGCGATCTCCTCGTAGATTTCTTTGGCAATTTTGCTTTGTTCTTTTAAACACTCCTCGTTAATATTTTTGGCGCACACTTCCTCGATCCTACTCCTGTCTTCGGATACTTGATGATCCCCCTGGTTGCAGGATCTCCGCCCATTCTTCGCAGTACACCACGAAGTTACAAGTCTGCGAATTAGACCCTCTAGGTCTTTCACCATTCGTCACCCGCAGGGAACACAATTTTTGCGTTATCATAAACAACGCACAGCGTGTCTCTCTCGACCTCTATACTTGAGGAGTAATAGACGTCTCCGCGTCCTCCTGAGGTAACAGGCATGGCGAAAGCGGATTCCCTTCCCTCCTCGTCGATGGCTTTTACAACGGTATAGTTACTACCCTTCACAAGATCTGGCGAGTATTTAATTACTATGTTCACATTTTTTTCTTGGCACGGCTTAGCCTCTAGCGGCTCGCTAACGCCGAGTACACTAACTAGCGACTCGCTGTTGCCGAGTCTGCTAATTAGCAGGATCGCTTCTTTCAGCTTTCTAATCGTGTCACGATCTTTAGGACTCTTTGAAATTATCAACAGAAGCCTGGGAAGAGGAGAAATCATGTACTCTCGGACCATCGCATCTGAAAACTTTTCGATCTCCTTTAAACTGCTCGGCAGTCTATTTTCTTCGAGAACCTTCCTCAACACGTGGAGAATTACCGGTTGCCTTACAGAAATGGGTATGGAGGTCTGCTTTCCCGGCCCGCGACCTTCCGCGAGGATTGACGTATCGCGTGCTTTGAACACGAGTCCTCTGGTGTAGTTCAAACAATCATTTACCTTGCTTTTCCAGTCGCTTGACCTCGTTCCGCAGTAGCCCAGCATTGAGAGGGACTTCGCTATTGCACCCACAATTGTTGAGGGGGGGAGGAGAGGATACGAAGTAGCGACTTGGTATGTCTCTACAATTCTAACTGAGTACATAATGGGGAGGATTTTGGCGACTAAGACAAAAAAGCTTTGTGTAGGGTCGCCCGCACCCGTCATGCGGCCAGCTACACCCTGAAGGCTTACTGATCTATTCGCTCTTTCGTCGCTTTCTAGTTTTTTGCGCATTTTCGCTTGTCGTTTTTTCCTCTAGTTGCTTCTTCTCTTCTTTCGTCTCGACCTTAGCAACCTTCTCTACTTTCTCTTCACCAATGATCTCGACCACCTCATTGACGACGCTTATTATCAGTTCATCTAGTTGAGTGTGTTTCTTGACCTCCACCGCGTTAATCTTCTCGCAGCCCTTGACATTGTAACAGTGGACGTGGATTTGGTCACACTTCTCTGATCCACCGCAGAAGCCTGCGAGCATTTGTAGCGATAGACTGGCGTAATCTGGATATGCTGCGTGAACGAGGTTAGGAATTGGAACTCTCGAAACGACCACCATCAATTCAACCGGCTTAGCTATGGGCAAAGCCCTCGCTTTTTTAGACCCGAATCCGACAATGAGGTCAAAGAGCGCCAGCATGGCGGCCCGGGCCCTTCTTTTCCTCTCTTCTACTATTATGTCTGTCTTGCTCTCTTGTTGTCGGCTTCCAATCCTGTCTGACACATCAACTATGCTACCATCACCTTCGTATCTGGGCCTGAGTATCCACCCTAGTTCCATGTTTACTGCAAAACCATACAACGCTACAGAGGCGTTTTCCTGCTTGAACACCATCATGGTTACCCCTTCTTCCTCTTCTTCTTCACTGCCAGCTAAGCTTGCGGGAACCACTCTGTTGTGCTGTATAGCAAACTTGCTCGCATTATCTAAGTTGTCCTGGGTAAGCACTGGGATGGCGTTGCTGAACTCCACGAGGCTATCTCTCTTCAGCTGTTTGTTGGGAACGAGAAGTCCGTGGACATCATTACAGATGTCTAATATCGCCTCCATTTCACTGGTTGCTTCTCTTGGGTTGTTAAAGTTTGAGTCGACGGTGTAACCTCTTACGCCAATCCCGTGCTTGCAGAAGATATTTAAAAGTTTACCGCCGAGGGCGACGTAGTTATCTGCCAGGTAGACGGAATGCCAGTGTTTAAGGGAGTTGCCCGTTATGATCGGCACCCCTTCATAGGTAACTATTTTGCCCTGGTCTGAAGGCAGAACTATTTTCGCCGTGGCAATCTGGTTGTAATTACCTAGGCTTCCGGCGCCAACAAGGGCTGAGACCTCGACAGTGAACCTGCCAGTGACCTTAACGTAAGGTGGATATGGCATCAGTACCTCACCCCTCTTGCTCGCGTCTCTTTTCTAGGCACTCTATCACACTTGTGACGACTTTATCTGGTGCGAGCGCGTAGGCAGCAAAACGCTTGAGCGCGATTCTCTGCTCTCTCTCTTCTAGGTTTTTAACGTATTTATCAAGCTCATACGCAATGTCGCGCCACCGCTCCAGTAAGCTTACGGCGTGGCTTATGCTCTTCTCGCATTCTTCACTGAGACCCCCCTTGCTTAACTTGTCGCGTAAGTCTCTGTGAACTTTATTCACGAGCCTCGTAATCTTATACAGTGCGCTCTCGAACGTATCGATTCTCGGGTTACTGGCTAGCTCGTCGAGGACGTCGTAAGCCTGCTCTATATTAATAACGACCCTTATAGTGTCAGAGGCACGTACAACGAGGTCTTGATCTTGACTACTGCTCACAATAGGGCACCAATAATTATATGATATGCGCCAAAATAAAAACTTTTGTCCCACTCCTAAAAATGAAAGTCTCGGATGCGTGGAAACCCCTTGCGCCGCGGCCGAGCACAATTTCGTTCCGTTTAAGGGCCTTTAGTTTTCGAGGAAGTGTAACAGTGAAAGTAACTCCCGGTATACGACTTCGCTTAAGAAGTAGAGTTAGTGTAACGATCATTGCTCATGCTTCACGGTAATCCGCTCGCAGGTCTATTCAAGCACGAACAACCCTGCTTAAGTGGAAGTTGAGCTGCTCATTAATGAGCGGCAAGGCCGCAAGTGGGCTGGAGCAGGGTTCTACCTTGTGTTGGGCGACACCCTGGCGCTCGAAATGATAAAACCAATGTTATAATCTGGTTATTGATTGATTTATATCCTGATTATAATATACCTGTTAGGCGGTTGGTTTATGACCCTGATCTCGGAGGCTCGGTCGGAGGGCGAGGTGGACTACGTTAGGGAGGTGGCCTCCCGGGAGGGTGTCGACTACTACCAGCTGAGGC
>NZ_JBMFLX010000062.1:0-7514 GCF_049970975.1 Infirmifilum sp.
GCCGAGTGGAGCTTAACTATGGCTCGCTCCTCCTCGAGGGTCTGGGGGTAGCCCATGATGATCCTTGCGGCGAACCTGTCGAGCTGTGCCTCGGGCAGCGGGTAGGTGCCCTCCTGCTCTACGGGGTTTTGGGTCGCCGCGACGAGGAAGAACTTTGAATTTTCTCGCGCCTCGAGCCTGTACGTCTTCTCGCCGATGGTGACTTGGCGCTCCTGCATCGCCTCGAGAAGGGCGCTCTGCGTCCTGGGGGTTGCCCTGTTGATCTCGTCGGCTAGGACTATATAGGCGAAGATGGGGCCGAACTTTACCTCGAATTCCCTGGTCTGGGGGTTGTAGACCAGGGTGCCGGTGATGTCGGAGGGCATGAGGTCTGGGGTGAACTGTATTCGTGTGAAGCCCTTGTAGGGGACCCCGTTGATCATCTCTTCCCGGCCGAGGAGGTTAAGGAGCCTTGCCAGTGCTTTTACGAGCGTCGTCTTAGCTATGCCGGGGACCCCTTCGAGGAGCACGTGTCCGCCTGCGAGCAGTGAGGCGAGGACGAGCCTCTTTTCGAAGTAGTAGCCTACGATGGCCTTGTCGAGACCTTTAACTATCTCTGCTGCCTCGAGGGCTATGTCCTCCACAGTCGTTACTGTTCTTAAAAGCTAATATTTGCTACGGTTGAAGAGAGGCTTGCCCGATCGGTATTTATACGTGTGGCGGGACTCTCTCTTGTGGCGAGGAGCTGGCGCTTCTACAGCAGGGAGGAGCTCGCCGGGGCCCTCGTGTACGACTCTGAGGGACTCCTCTGCGGAGAGGTCGCCGATTTAACGCTTACAGAAGAACAGGCATTCCTGGACGTCCAGATCAGGAAGCGTGTGGGCGAGGTGTCGGTGGACACAGAGAGGCTTTCACGGGAGCTGCAGAGCAGGGGGCTCCAAGTTGACGGTTTAACCCTTGCAGAGCTAGTGTCCCTCGCACGGGGACTTGGACTCGACGTCCCTCAGCTGAGAGTTGAGCGTGACTTAACGCTGTTAAAGATGAGGATACCCGTAGAGGATATCCAGTGGATCGATCACAAGACACTCCAGCCACGCGGAGAGATCAAGGTTATCCTCCTCAAAACCCCTCGCGAGGCGGAGTTTAGAGGGTGGAAGCCTGGACAGTTCCCAAAGGTGCCCAGGCGTGACGAGGTGAAGGGGAAGCTCGTCCTCAGCTTGACTAGCGGTATCCTGGGGCTTGTAGAGGACGTGGTCGTTGGCGCGGGGGAGCTGGGGCTTAGGGTATACAGGGCCTCCGGTGCCAGGGAGCTGAGATGGCTAGCATTCATCAACGCTTTGAAGAAGGCTAACCGGTGGGAGATTGCAGACGCGTTGTCTAGGGAGATAGACCCCTACAGCTCTCCACGGCTAACTGGAGAGGATGTTGAGAGAGCCCTGGAGTTGGCGAGGAGTATAGGTGGAGGTGATGTGGAGGAGCTAGCGTCAAGGTACATAACGGAGTCTAGGGATGTTCTAGACATAGCCTGGAGGACTGTCAGGCGCCTCGGCGACGCGGTGATAACCGAGTGAGCGAGCAGTGCGTCAGGGCGCGCAGGGCTGCTCATGCTGGACGTGCGAGGGCGGAGTCACTAATTGCTGGCGAGCACCCCTTGAGGACACCGGGACCCGGGCTGGAGTTCGTGGGGATCCGAGAGTATGCCCTGGGGGATGATTTCCGACGGATAGACTGGAGGGTCTCAGCCAGGGTTGGGCTGGGGCTTGAGAAGCTGTTTGTAAGGGAGTATAGCGCGGAGAAGAGGGCCCGCCTCGCCTACCTTGTGGACTTGACTGGCTCGATGAGGTTCAAGGGGAAGTTCGAGAGGCTCGCTTACGCGTTGGCCCTGCACGCAAGGATCTCCGAGGCCCTCCGGGACGAGGTCGCTCTTATAACGTTGTCTGATAGGGTTCAGGCGTATGGTTTCTCGAGCCCGATGGCCGCAGTGGAGCACGTGCTTAAACGACTCTGTAGTGGTGGTGTGTACGGCTCGCTGGACCTGAGGGACGCCTCAATCTACATTGCGGGCTACCAGTGGGGACTGCCGGTAGCCGTTTACACAGACTATGCTAACTCGATAGAGGGGTTCGCAAGGATCTATTCATTGTCGAGGGCCGCTGGGGGGAGCGTCCGTTTCTACGTGTTCACGGCTCCAGGCGAGAAGGGCTTCCAGGGTGGGGGATGGGGCTTACCCCTGCTAGAGGAGGAGACGTCGGCTCTAAGCTTGGCCCACCTCGACGAGTTCTCGGTCATGGTGCAGAGGCATATCCTGTTGCTTAGAAGTCGTTTGCCTCCACGTTTCCTCGTAGAGGTCCCCGTAATGGATGGGACTCTTGAGTTGCGGCGGCTCATAACGAGCTATATGGAGCTGCGTAGGAAAGCCTAAAATACCGGAAGAAAGGGTATTCAGGAGAGGCTGAGAGGCCTTGCCCTATATTATATCAGTACGGGGCCTCGTCAAGCGCTACGGGAAGGTGCCGGCTCTACGTAACGCGACTTTCCACGTCCCCGAGGGTTCGATCGCTGGGCTCCTTGGGCCGAACGGCAGCGGCAAGACCACCACGATGAAGATCCTCTTAGGCCTCCTGAGGAGGGACTCGGGGGACGTCGAGGTTTTCGGGATGGATCCATGGACTCACGAGGCCGAGGTGAGGAGGAGGTTAGGGGTCCTACACGAGAACCCTAACTACCCGGTTAACGAGAAGGTTAGGCCGCTCCTAGTCCACCTCGCAAGGATTAAGGGGTGCCGGGAGAGCGAGGTTGACAGGGTTCTACGGCTCGCCGGGCTTGTAGAGTACTCGGATTCCAGGATTCGTGCTCTCTCTCGTGGCTACCTGCAGAGGCTTGGCCTCGCTATAGCCATGTTGTGTGAGCCTGAGCTAATGCTCTTGGACGAGCCCACGGCGCACCTCGATCCCGGCGCGAGGCTGGAGATCCTCCGCCTCATCGGGACGCTCAGGGAGGAGCTTGGCGCGACCGTGCTCATCTCTAGCCACATCATCCCCGAGCTCCAGGAGGTCTGCGACTACGCGGTCTTCATCCAGAGCGGGGTGGTGGTGGACCACGGCAGCATGGAGGAGCTTGCCAGGCGGCACGGAGTGTCGGCCAGCTACCGCGTGGATGCGAGGAGGCCGAGGCTCGTGGCCTCCAGGCTGATCGCGGAGGAGTTCGTGGAGGCGGTCGAGGTGCTCGACGACCACGTGGTAGTCCGGGTGAAGGGGGGCGCGCACGCCCAGGCCGAGGCACTCCTCTCAAGGCTGGCGGCCGAGGGGCTTGTGGAGGGCTACGAGCTGAGGACCGCGAGTCTCGCGGAGCTTTACGCGAGGGTGGTCGCCGGGTAGGGGTGGGCGGCGTGGCCGACTCGAGGGCAGCTCTCAGGGCTTTCCACGCGTACGCGAGGTACGTCTTTAACAGCATCGCGAAGTGGAACCTCCTGCTGGCAGTGCTGACCCCCCTGGTCGTCATCTCCGCCTACATCGCCTTGTACATCCCCTCTACCAGCTTGCTGCTGAGTATCCTGGCGACGCTGACCGGGATAGCCTACTATCTGCTGACGATCGTGGCGGTGTACTACTTCACCCTCGACTTCTCGCGAGGCACGCACCTGGTCTTCCTCTCCCAGCCGCTTACGCGGAGGGGCTACGCCCTGGCGTGGATGCTCGCCTCGGCGGTGGTGCCGGCGCTCGCGTACGTGCTCAGCCTCGCCGTGCCCTTCCTCGTGCTGGACGCCAGGGCACTGCTCTACTTGGGCTTGGAGGAGTACGCGCTCCTGTTCCTGGAGGGTTTCACCCTGACTATGATGATGTTCTCCGCGGGCCTCGCCTTGAGGAGGCCCTCGCTGGTGATCCTGCTGGGCCTCGTCCTTCACCTGCTCCTCCCCACCGCGGTGGGCGCGGTTTACAGCATCATGGTGTACTCCGGCCGGCCCTGGCTCTCGATGTACGCGGACGCGGTGGCTTTCGTCTCCTACCTCCTCTACCCGTACAGGTCCAAGCTAATAGGGGTGCAGTACTCAAGCTTCGGCGTGTACTCGAGTGCAGCGCTGGCGGCGGCGCTCGTCGTGGCTTCGCTCGAGTACGCAAGGAGGAGGCTCGAGGTGAGCGGGTAGTGATACGCGTGGTCGGCCTGCTCCTGCTCGTCTCCGGGCTTGCATCCACGCTGCTGCTCGTCGCCGTGGCCGGCATGGGGGCCCGGCCCTGTAGCCCCCTCCCCCTGGAGGGGGAGTCCTTCCTCCTCCCCAACGAGACCCAGCAAGGCACGCGAGTCCTGCTGGTCAAGATCCACCGCCAGCTGACGGTGCCTGATATGGAGGGGTTCCGCTACTTCCTCAGGTTCTTGACGCCCGAGAGGCTGGAGGTTCACTGTCTCCCCCCGCCACCCCCCAACGTCACCATGTGGGTTGGCGCGCCGAAGCTCGTGAACATCACCGTGGAGGAGGTGACCCTCTACATCTTGAGGCCTTCAGACATAGCCGTGGTGGAGGCGGCGCTCACGAGCAAGGACGCGCAGCCCACCCAGGTGCTCGCGCTCCTCGAGAGGAAGGCCCTGAAGAGGGTTAAGCTAGCCGAAGCCCAGGAAGCCGCCGCGCCAACGTGGGGCGCGACGCCCTGGGGCAGGATCCTGACCTTGGAGGGCTGGCTCGACGTCGGGCCGGGAGACTACAGCGGCGTCCTCGTCGTCTCCGGGGAGGCGGCGGGGGGGCTGAGCAACTGCACCGCCCGCGCGTTCCCGGAGCCCCCGAGGCCCTATCCCTGCAAAGCCGCCGCCCCGACGCCCAGCCAGTACGCCAGGGGCCTCCTCGTCGCGCTCCTCGGGCTCCTGCTCCTCGCCTACGACCTACAAGAGACTGGCGCCCCGGCGAAGCTGCTGGGCCGCCTGCCCTCCCTGCGCCGCACGCGCATAGCTCCTAGGCCCAGCTAGACAGTAAGCCCGAGGACCCTGTACCTCGCGTAGAGCAGGGAGGTGAGCGCCGCAGCAGCTAACGTTAGAAAAAGCCAGCCTAGGCTGATCTTCTCCTTAACTTTCTCTGTGACGACAACCTTGGCCTTATAGTTGACCGCTACGCGTGCGATTGTACGTGCCAAGCCCTCGAATACGTTGATAAGTGAATCCGCGTCTTCCACGTTAAAGGATAGCCCACCTGTTAGACTGGCTACACGCTTCATCTCGGCTGCTCCCGCGTCACCTCCCGGCCCTATGTATACCGTGTGTACGCTTACATTGAGTTTTCTCATCTCGCTGAGCAGCCCATCGTAGAGTCCACTGTCCGCTGGGAGGCCATCGCTGATAAAGACGACAGTGGAGGATGCGTTGAACGCCCTGTATGGCTTCAGCATGCTTAGCGCCACTCGGAGTGGATAAGTATACATCGTCCCTCCGCCAGGCTCTAACTTCTCGAGCACCTCTACGAGCCGAGCCTTCTTACTGGATATGGGGACCACGGCCCTTATCTTGTCATCGAAAGCTATCAAGCCAACACTCACATTGTCCGGAAGGTTGTCCAGGAACCTCTTTACAGCGGATTTCGCGGCATCGATCTTGACTCCGCCCGGTATGGTGTCAGCCATGCTACCAGACACGTCTAAGACAATTACTACTGCGGGCCCTGCCACTTGGAGGGCCTCGCGGAACTCCGCCTCGGTTTCCTGTGCGACGACTTTCTCTACCTCGATGTATGGCGAGGCAGCAGCGAGGCAGACAAGTGATATTACGGCCAGTTTTAGCATGAGTGTGGCGACTCGCTTGTTTTTTCTAGACTGGAGTCCTACCACCTTAGTCATAGGGTTGGCGAGCCGGAGGAGCCGGGGAAAAATCCTCGAGTGTAGCCTGAAGTGCGTGTAGGTGGCGAGGAGAGCCAGCGGTATCACCGCGGTGAGCATGAACGGGTTCTCGAAACGCAGCATGCTAGACACCGTCAATCAGGGTTGCCAAGATCATTAGAAAGGCAGCAGCCAGTAGTACATGGGTGGGCAGATAACTCCGCCTAGCCTCCTCGACGTATGCCTCTCCCCTTGCTAGGAGGGCACTGTACCTGGCCTCCGCGGCAGCTCTCGCGGCCAGACTCTTAACAGCCTCTAACGAGAACTCGTCGACCGTAAACAGCTTCGAGCCCAGGGTCTCGGCAACCCTCGGAAGAACACCGTAGTCTCCCACCGCCACGAGGACGACGGGCAAGTTCTCTTCCTTCAAGGACTCCGCCACTTGGAGTGGATCCGATCCATAGTTGTTCACGCCGTCACTCACAAGTACGACCACGGTAGGCATGGCTGAGACTCTTGCAACCGAGGAGGCATAGAGGATCGCGTCCCCCAGAGCGGTGTACCTTTCTCCGGCCTCTAAGCCCTTCAAGGCTTTAATACACTCGGAGGCCGCTCCCTGGCAGATAGGCCTAGCGCTCGACGAGAAAACTGCTAGGTGTACAAGGTCCCCGCCACCTAGTGACTGCAAGTATTTCTCCAGGAGATCCTTGGCCACGTTGAAGCGCGTGCTGAGCCCTAAAGGGTAAGTCATGCTCCTCGAAACATCAACAACGATTAGATGCAGTACCTTCTTCCCGGAAAGCTCGCTAAGTCCATCGAAGGGCACCTGTCTCTTCACAGTATATTCTACGTATGGTACTGCTGCTGCCAGGACGAGGCATAACAGTGCTGTTATCCTAGCTGCCTCAAGCAGGTAATTTAGCCTGCTTATCGAGACGTCAAAGAATCTCTGTATTCGCCTCCTGTTAAACCTCGACCTCTGCAAGAGAAATACTGCAGCCGCGAATAGGACGAGCAACGCTAGAGCCTCGGGGTGCTCGAATCCAAGCCTCACTAGTCGTCACCGCTAGGCTCTCCCCAGCCTGCACCAGTTCCCACGCCGCCACCTCCCTGCTGCTTTTTCCCGAGCACGTAAGACTTAAGCAGGGCAACTTCATAGGCGAAGTCTCCGCTTTCCCCTGGCTTAAGATCCATGGCTATCTTCACTAAACTATCTCCAAAGCCATCTGTCTTAGAACCCCTATCCCTACAAGCGTTCTCTAGAGCCGATTTGTCAGCAATTAACACGAGTCTGGCTGCTTTGGACAGGTTCGAGAGCGCCTTAATCCACTTCGTCACCGTCTCTATGGCTTCCATGTACAGCTGCCTATGGCTATCTGAGAGGAGTCCATCATCACTCACCTCCGCTAGGAGCTTGAGCGACGCGTCTAGTTCTTTCATCGTCTTCTCTGCCGACTCAATGACGGCTGGAGCCGATGACTCTGCCAGGGTGAAGTTACAGGATCTCACGCCCTCTAGGAAACTCTTAAATTCTTCCCTTGAAGACGATAGTATATTTGCGGACTCGGCTAAGTGTGCGGCTGCGAGAGCCATTCTGGAGTAGTTTCCAGAGGCTTCAAGTAGCTTTTGCCCAAGCTCGCTAGTCAATAGTTCTTCAAGCTCGGTAGCGTTGTTTAGGAGAAGGGCTATCTCTTGCATCCTCAAGGTGTGATACGTCGCGTTTACTTTGCTGTGTGTTGA
>NZ_JBMFLX010000063.1:0-7470 GCF_049970975.1 Infirmifilum sp.
TCTACTATGAAGGACTGCAAGGGCTGTTGAGTCAAGCAGGAGCGAGGTAGATCCTGCCCTCCCCCAACCTCTACCTGTCAACCTCTATTATCAGCAATATAAGAACTCCTACTCCTTTAAGAGGCCTCTGGTCAGGCGACTGGCTACCTCCTCCGCGTCCTGCGCGTTAGACTTGACGGGCTCGTTAAACTCCTCACCCGAAACCCTCTTGCAGTATTAAGGGCGAACTCCAGCGCGTAGTGAACAATATTTTCGTCCTTCCTACTGTGAGTCTGGCATGTGGCTCAAGCAGACTTGGTCGAAATGGTTAGCTTTCCTTCATGCCCCTCGGGCGAGACCATCGAAATTTGACAATTGTGTGAACCGCTACTCTAGCGCCCGTCCGCAGTTGATGTCGAGGATTAGGGGATTTCTGTTTGACGGCCCACTATAGAAAAAGCTTATTATATAGAAATGCTACGTATATGATATGAGGTTGTCCAACGACTGCTGGAACGTTATCTCTGAAATGTCGTTGGCGGCTAGAGTAGTAGTTCATTACCAGCAGGCCTACGACGTTTTAGACGAGATGGTGAGGTTTGCAGAGACGCCGGACAAAGCCCTGGTCCCCCTTTACAGGCTGTGCAGGCTCGTCACCAAGACAGCTAAGGACATAATGGACGACGACAGTTTGAGCGAGGAGACGAAGAACAAAGCGTTAAAGAGGCTTGAAGTGTGGAGCGATAGTTTAGAGAAAGCGTTAGAGAGTTGCTTCAAGGACAAGGATGGGCCGAAGTGGATAAGGGAGTTCGCGGCCCTCGCGGTCTCCCCCGACCATTACATTTTTGAAGTCTTGAAACAACGGAAGTAGAAGAGGCGGGAGGTGGGTAGTCGTGACCTACATCAGGGTGACTGGGAGGTTCATCGCTCAGGTCGGCGCGCTCACGGGCTCAGACGTCATCGGCAACTACAACACGCACGCGGTGGCGAGAGTCGTGGTGCAGAGGGGGATCGAGTTCAGAACCTACGAGGTTCCGGTAATAACCGGCAACGCCTTAAAGCACTGGCACTCCGTTTACCTGGCAGATGTCTATACGGCCCTCGGCGGGCAAGCGGCCAACGAGTTCTGCAAGAAAGGGGTAGGGATGAGGGGTTACACCAAGGACTCGACACTAGCTAACGCAAAGGCTGCTAACAGCGAGGCAGAGGCAATAGAGGACCTCTGCAACGACATCCACGGCTTCCTAGTTCCCAGGAAGCAGCTGAAGAGGGACTCCCTCGTGAAGTTCTCCTTCGGCGTCCCGGTGCTCGAGGAGAGCATCCTAGAGTACGTGAGCAGATTCAGCGTGACCCAAAACAGGGTAGTCCCAGCAATCCCGGGTAAGAAGAAGTCTCAGGAGTCAGAAAAATCTCAGCCGGAAATGATGGTGTTCAAGCAGGAGTACTCCTCCGCTCCCCTGTACGGCTTCGCTGTGAGCATGAACCTGGCTTATGTGATGACGCCCATGTACGAGACTGTGAGTAACGAGTCGGGACAGTTCCCAATTGAGAGTGAAGTCAAGTTGAGGAAAAAGGCGGCCATAACTGCCCTGCTCTACATGTTTACTGGCGTCGGTTCTAAGCAAGCAAGAGCCCTCCCACTTATGGACGTCAAGGAGTTGATAATAGCCGTATCTGACAAGCCGCTGCCCAACCTTGTACACGGTTCCTATCCCGATTACGCGGTTAAGTCCATGGAGATCCTCAAGGCCTATAAGTTCCTCATGAATGACGACAAACTGAAGGTTGTGTGTTATAACGTCCAGCTAAACGACCTACAGTGTAAGAAGGCGAACTCGCTAGAGGAAGCGTTCAAGGAGGTCATGTCGTTCATAGAACCGCAGAGCACTCCGCCTCAGACAGGCAGCGCGGAGACAAAAGGTATATCGAAGTAAGGTGCCGGGATGAAGGTCCTCCTGGTTAAGTTAAGGGGCCCTTTTTACAGCGTTAAGATGCTCGATGTGTACCAGGTTGCAACTACTCTACCCTTCATACCTCCCTCGACACTCATCGGGGCTATAGGCAACGGATTGGCGTACTCGGGGGCTTGCAAAGGCATTAATTGCTTGAACAAGGCCATGGAGTTAGTCACCCACGCCCGGGAGGTCTTTGTTAAGGAGTTTGCGGTCGCAATCTCGCCTATTGTACTCAGGAGGGCGAAGAAAGTACTCGAGGATAAAAAGTTACCGAGGAATTTCAAAGAAGTAATGAGTTATAACGACGCAATGGTTAGGGAGTACTCCTACTCCCCTTTACGGCTGGTAATCGTAAGGGTGAAGGGCGAGCTTGAGCTTGTGAAGAAGGCTCTCTACCTAATGGAGAGACTCGGGGACAGCGAGTCCTTAGTAGCGGTAGAGGAAGTAAAGGAAGTGGAGGAGGTGAAGTGCAACAAGACGGAGGTTAACACGGTGACCAAGTTGACTTCTCTGGAGGGTATGTACACGGTGATGCCCTCCATTGACGAGCGTGGGGAGCGGGTTATGTTCAGCTTCCCGTTGTTACGGGTAGGCCCCCGCTACGAATTGGGGAGGATAAAGTACGACAGAACAGTGTGTGCCGGCGAGGCAATCTACCCAGAGGGCGATGACTGGTGAGGGACCTCGTAGACCTCATAAGGGAAATGGTGACTCTCTGGCAGTCCAATAGTAAGGGGCCGGTGAAAAGGAGCATTAGGGTCGACGAGGAAAGGCTGAAACTGCAAGCCGACCTCGCTAAGAGGATCTACGACGGTACTGACGAGGGCAGGCTCTTCCTGATGACGTTGCCCACAGGAACGGGCAAGACCGAGGCCTTCCTGGCCCCTTACTTCTTCCAGTTCGTTAAGGGGGAGTTCTTCGCGGGGAGGATGTTCCTCGTAGAACCCACTCACGCGTTGCTGAGCCAAATGAGGGAGAGGGTGGAGCTCTACGCCTCGATTTTCTCAGGAGTCAGCGTCGGAGAGGATCACGGCGACGTGGATAGGGCGACCTACCTTTACACTGCTCCCATTACACTGACCACGATCGACTCCTTCGCCTATGGATTCCTTGCGAAGAGGGTACACGAGTGGTGGAAGCAGGGTTACAGGACTGGCAGGTACTCTCTCCCAGTTGGGTTTATGGGGAACGCTTACATAATCTTCGACGAGGCTCATCTCATCCAGGACAGCGTGTTCTTGTCGCCCAGAGTGATGGGGAAGATAATTTGCAACCTAGTCAACTCTGGAGCCATCGTGGTCTTCTCCTCTGCCACCCTACCAAAGGCCGTCCTGGATAGGCTAACCAGGGACTGCAAGGACAAAGTCAAGGAGTTGGAGGTAAACGTGAGCGTTCAGAGGGATATAAACTTGACTTTCGTCTGCGAGGAGAAGTTGACCCCAGAAAAGGTCGAGTGCAAGGGCGGTACCTTGGTTATCATGAACACTGTTGAGAGGGCTAGGGAGATGTACTACGAACTGAAGAAGAAGTGCGGGAACGTTTACCTGATCCACTCGCTTATGACTAGGAGGGATAGAGATAACGCCCTAAAGGCCGTAGAGAAGGCGTTCAAGGGCAACGATGAAAGCTCCTGGCCCATCCTGATCGGCACGCAGTCGTTGGAGGTCGGACTGGACTTCCCTTTTAAGACGCTCTACACTGAATTATCTCCCATCGACAGCTTAATACAAAGATTAGGTAGGGTGGGTAGGGAGGGTGTTAAGGCCGATGCCTTTGTTTACCCTGTTGAGAATTACCTGCCCTACGCTGAGGATCTAATCCAGAGAACCCAGGAGATCCTGAAGAATAATCCTAACTACACGTCCCTCTTGGGTTCTCTCGACAGCGTGTACTCAGAGAAGGCGATCTCTAGCCTTGAGGAGAGAGGGGACGTGTTCTTACTCCAGGTAGAGGAATACATGGAGGCCCTTCACTTGTTCTCATACCCTCCCAGGGAAGACGTTCAAATAAGGCCGAGCACTTATGTCACAATTTACGTCCTGAAGAAGGACTGGCTGAAGCCTAACAATAACCTGTTCAGTGTCAGAAAGAAAGACCTAGATGAGCACTCACTGAGGTACTCCGTATCTCTCCTCGACGATTACTCCTGCGAGAGGTTAAGGGCGTTGCTGAACGACAAGGAGGTATTTACCTACGTGAAAGAGGATAACGAATCGGTGTATATAACGAATAAGTTCGGGAAATTAGAGCCTTGCGACATGAACTCGATCTACGTGATTAAAGACCAGGTCTACGACGAGGCAGGCCTCCGTATCGAAGAAGCGAAGGTCACAGAAGGAGAAAGGAAGGAAAAAAGAGCGAGAAAGACCTCGAGTAGGAGGAGGGGGAAGAAGAAGTGACCGGGTGTTGCGCGTTCTTCTACGACGTGAACCATTGCGTCGAGTCTTACTTCAAGCACATCTACGCTGCCTACATTGTGTGGGATAGGGCCTTTAAGAAGTATTATTTAAGGTCTGTACAGAGGGCTTTGAGGACCGATGCTGACCCTGTAGCCCTGGCAGTCCTCTACCACGACTTAGGCAAGCTGACAAAGGAGTACAAAGAAGGCAACAGGCGAGTATTTAGGCATGAGCTAGTAGGAGCCTACTTGGCTTACAGGCTAATTAATGACAACCGATCACAACTAAACCTATATGTGGCGCATGCAGTCATGCTCCACCACGAGTCTGGAATAATAGGTATCTACGCTGGGGAGAGGGGGGAGGAGTTCATAACACTGTCCACTCTAAGGGACGTCATCGAAAGCGCGGACTTAAGCGTATACTGTGACCTCACTTTAGACCCGTGGTACAAAAAAGCTAAGGCTGTCTACGGGAATGAGATAGATAAGATAGCTTCGGCCTTGTCTAACATGAACAAGGAGGACTTCTACGAGGCGATCAAAGAGATCGTGGTTAGGGCCACTGTAGGTAGGGTGGCCGACCTCCTCACGTTAAGGACGAGGACGGCCACACTGCTATTCCCCTTGACGTTAGTAGACTCCATTGCCGCTAGCCTCACGAGACCTAAGGAGCTAGTTGAGGGCGACTCAGGGACTTGGCTGACTAAGAGGGCTTTCGGCCTTGATGAACAAGGGCTCAAGCTACCGAAAGCTGAAATTCCCACGCAGGATGAAATAATGAAGGCCTTGAGGAGTGAGGGGATCCTGACATGAGTTTTTACACTCCGGGACACGGGCTGATAACAGACACCCTCATAATGCACGGGTTGATTCGGATACTTGCAGGGAACGGCGTTACTTTAGGGACGGTGAGGAGGGAAGGATTCAGGTACGTGATAGAGTTCAACGGTACTAATCTGTCTAAGGAGTTGGACTTCCTCGAGACTTTGAAAAGGGAAACGGAACTCTACCTGAACTTCCTGGAGAAGTCGCAGAACGTTAAGTCTGATTATGAAAACACGTCGAGAAAGCTCAGAATCGCTTACAAATACTTAAAGAAGCTAGACGCCGCAAACATCGACCAAAATAACCTTAACCATTTGCTCAAAAAATTAAATGAGAAGCTAGCGAGTCTAGACTTAGAGACCTTCAAGAGGCTCGACCATAAGGACGAGGCGCAGGAAGGAAGGGCTAAATCTAAGTCTTTAATTACTCTGTACCTGCCACTAAGCTTCGTTTACGGTAAGTACTATCAGAAAGACAGAGTCCTGTATGATAAATTCTACTTAGTATGTCCTAACTGCTTCATAACGAGCACGCTAGGCCTTTTGTTCGGAACCGCTGTGGTGAACTTTAGGGAGGGAGACAAGAAAGTGGTGTACCTAGTTACCTTAGCTCCTACCAACGAGATGAGGATCGTGGACGTCCTCTTGCTTCAGAGACTCCTGGAGAAGAAGCCCATAGAAATCAACGTGGAAATCAACGTTTTGGCGTCCATCTTATACGTCCTGTCACTCGGGGAGACAGTGTACGCGCTCAAGAATACCGACTTTGAAGCCATAGCCTGGAAACTGGTGAGATCTGGCAACTTCCAGAGGGCCGAGAAACATGAAACTGTCAACGTAGGCGACCTACTGGGGAAGATAGCTAGGATAAAATTGGACTTCCCAGAGTTCCCGAGGTTCATAAACGAGTGTCTCCTGAGAGACCAGGACGGGGCTATCATACTGAACGAGTTGGCTTTCTACCTAACGTTTGGTGGGGACAAGTACAGCGTAATGAGGAGAGTCGCCCGTTTCGTTACAGAGATGTTCAAGAAGGGGAGGACGGCTTGCCGTTACGATATTTCGCAGCTGGAAAGGGGCATAAGTTGAGCGGTGGCCCGAAAAACGAGAACGCCTTCTCAGCTTATAATTTAAGCGGAGAGGGTGCCGACCTCATGTTCATAAAGGAAACTAATTATGAGCCCTTGGCTTTAGTGGCACTCGAAATCTGAAGCCGTAACCCCTCCAAGGCGGATTCCTTTTGTAAAAATGTGAAGTTGTAACTCGAGGGATAACTCCGGGGAATATCCACCAGTCACTAACGGGGCGCGATTACTCATTGGTGGAAGCGCGTCAATGCATTAAAATAAGCATAGATTTAAAAGAATACGAAATGTTAGTGGTAGACCTTTAAGTTTTCCAGCAGACGGCCTGTAAGCCCGCTATTCCTGAAGGGGTACAAGTTTAATTTATTACTGGGAGCCAGGAATCTTATACATTTGACTTTGCCTGGAGAGTGAATAGAGAAGGCGCAGATACTTCTGCGTGAAGCTAAGCGTCACCTTCAGAGGGGATTTACTGGTTGTCATGCTATGAGGCCCAGCAAGCGGCCGAGCTGTACCTCAAGGCCCTACACATGAGTCAAACAGGTTTGTACCCATTCTCTCACGACCTCTCCTAGCTCCTCGAATCTCTAAGGGATCTCGGCATGGTACCACCCGATGAGCTCTTTACCTATTCCGATGCTCTCACACCACACTACACTTTAGCCAGTTATCCTGGACATAAGCCCGTCACATACGACCAGAGCTTGGCAGCCAGGTGTGTAGCCTATGCCGAGAAAATCATCGAGTGGGTTAGGCGAGTATCTGAGGCGTAGAGCCTCCCGGTTAAGCAAGCAGGACGAGCTGCTACAGGAGTTTGTCGCCAAGATAGCGGGAAAGCTTGACCGTTGCGCCATCCTTCTCTTCGGCTCAAGAGCAAGAGGAGACAATTTACCCTACAGTGACTTCGATATAGCCGTCATTGTCGAAAGAGTAGAGGATAAGCTAGCACTGATCGAGGAACTCCGAGCCTTGAAGCCCAGAGGCTTACCCGTAGATCTCATAGTACTTGAAAAAAGGAGCTTCAGGATCCAATCATTAAGAAGATGCTAGGCACTTCTCGTGTACTTTATGATGCTCTAGGAGGCGACTAGTATACCCTATTCTTGAAATAACCTTATGATTATCCTTTCATTTTTCATTTTCAATTTCAATGATTTTCAACCCTAAAACACCCTTAAGACTGCTTTTTACTGTAGGAGGTGTAAAGCGCCTCTATAACGCTTTTG
>NZ_JBMFLX010000064.1:0-7400 GCF_049970975.1 Infirmifilum sp.
ACAGGAATCCCTAGAGGTCAGAATAGGCTAACTCTAATAAAGACAATAAAAATGCCTGAGCCGTTTACAGCCCTTTGGACTTTCGACACACTAGAACACTCACTCTTGTATTTCAATAGACTATATTAAGTTCGAGGTCTGGATATGCTTCGATGAGCCCGTTTGTTAGGCTTTCGAAAGCTTTCCTCTCAATCTCTTTATCTATTTTAAAGCCTAACCTAATTGAATGTTTCACAGCATTCTCAAAAATAACGGTGGCTGATTCCCCCGGATCTTTTTTCAATACTATTAAAAACATTCCTTTAATGCTCGACGCGGTTAATCCACTCGGTGTTTCTCCTAAAACCCAATACACAGCTGTTGGTGACAAGCTGCACTCTTTGAAAATCTTGAAAAACGCACGCCACTCATCTAGCTCTGTGGAGTTATACATTAAGACGAGGCGCCCATTCTGAGACAAGGCTTTAGAGGAGTTACATATCACACGATACATTCCCTCAAAAAACTCCTTTTTCTTGTAAGGAGTCACCTCCGATGCCTCTACTTCCTTCAAGTCCCCGTTGTTTGCGAGCTGTGAGCCCTCCAGGGCTGTATAGAGCTTCAAGGCGAAATAATGCGGGAGGCTTAGGGCTGCATAGCTCTTTATTCGTCCATAGGGAGGATCCACCACCACTAGATCTACACCCACGGGGGGAATCATTGAACGTGCATCGCCTACTTCGACCCTCCAATTCGAATAGCTGGGACCGCCGTGAGCCTGCACGTAATTCCATGCCTTTAACTGGGCATTGATCGCCGACGCGATGGTCCCTCTGGCTAGAGTCCTCAGTTTTCCCGGCATGTGAGCTAGAGGATTCACAACCGCTGTATATTCTGGGACCCAGAGAGCCTTAATCCCTCCTGAGGGTACAATCTCGCCGAGTTTCGGGTACCATCTAGCCAGGAGATTAGAACTCTGGGTAGCTTGGCTCAGGGCAGCTGTGACTAACTTCTTTTCAAAGGTATCCTTTATTTTTTCCCTGGAAAGCTCGAGAAAAATCCTGAAGGAAGCCAACTGTCTACCAGAGAAAAGCTCCTTGGCGGTCTTAATACCGGCTTTTACCAGGCGTTTCGACTCTAAAACATCTATTTTTTCATTCAGAGCATCCACGACATCCTCGTTAGATTTCTCGGCATGCTCTCTAGTCGACTCCAGCCATCTTTTAAGGGAGGGGTTTTCAGACACGCTTATGTACTTTCGAGTGTATTTGCCGTTGCTTATCCATCTAACCTCAACGGCGAAGGCCTTCCAGCCTGTTATCTCCTCTGGGAGGCTGAGGCGAGGCTTTATCGTAGGCTTATGGCTTACCTTGTACGTGTGACCGCACCTCCCGCATTTAACAACCTCGTCCTTACTCTCATTTATGGTAAAGCACCTCGGACAAATAGTGACGTATGTGTTGCTCATCCTTGAGAGTAACACCGGGATTCTACTCCTGGAGACAAATATATGCGTGACAAGTCCTCCCTCGAAGAACCATAACTGTGAAACCCTCCTCAAAGATTCATCTAGGAGCCATAAAGCCTTATCCTTAAACCCACTTGGAACACCACTACTAACGATTCCCACACTGGTACCCGCCGCCAAAGCCGCGACGGGATTAACATCAAAACCATATACATCCCACCCGGCCAAAGCGGCCTCTGCTAGACCAGTCCCTCCACCCGCTAACGGTTCAAAGAACACTTTCCCCCTGGTAAACGGCCTCATAAGCTCAGGCTTAACTAGTGCTCTCTCTACATAAGAAGAATCCTCGAACACGTAAGAGGCAAGTATTAGCCTATATACCGCAGAGTATCTACGTGACCACCATTTATGAACACCATGTATGGGTATACGGCGACCCTTCTCGTGCAAACACGCCTCTAAGGCCAGACTGATAAGCCTCGGGGGAAGCGAGTCTAAAAGCACAACGTTAACCCCAATAACAACAAGATAAAATTAACTTATAACTTTGCGACGAAGAGTCATAAAATGGTTCAAGCTCTAAACACAGTGATATTATCTGATTCTTGCATCGACCCTTTAAAACGTTTCAGAGTGTTCCATAAAGAAATATATAATAATAACTTTCTGAAAATAAATTGTAGATGCTTTCACCCGATTACTTTAACCAAATTATAAAAGTATCTACAGAGAGCTTACAACTCACTCGGAATCTAGATAGAATCATTGAGAGTGATCCTCCGTTTTCTTATCACTGTGTTCAAGTTTTCCCAGGTTTTGTACCAATACTCAAACATGAAAGTATTAAAACTAGTAAGTTAGGATATGATGTTTATACGACTTATTACGATTACTATATAGTTCTTTTATCAGAAATAGGTTCAGTAAGGGCTATAAGGTTTTCCGGTAGAGTTCAAAGGTTAAACGTTAACGAATCATTTCGTGTAGAAAGGCTTGAGCGAAAGAAAGATGATAGATCAAAGATTGGAGAGGAACTTACAGGCACCTTTATAACTTATGGTAACATAGAAAATGTTAAACTGGTCGAACTGCAAATTTACATAAGTCTTCTCATGGGATTTATAAGACCGCTCGTACTAGATGAGGGACATAGAACCGCCATAATTCCTTCCCCTCTATCCTTGATAGCTTATGAAGAGCATAACTCTCATAAGAGTTCTCTTGTATACTTATCTCCAGCATCTGTTATTGTTCAGCTTGACGAAAAGGTTCAAAAAACAAGAATTGAGTTATTTAATAAGAATGTTAACGGAATAATGACTAACGGCTTCATGTTCAGTTTTGATGGATCTTTCTTTTATAGAATAGGACCCTTTAGGATCCTGATCCCGTTAACTTATAACGAAACAAAAGATATGTATCAGGCGAAGGCAGTAAAGAATTTCAAAGGAATTTTCTTTTTTAACCGTTCTCCACCTTATATGATCCCAGGTTCAGAACCCAATGCTTATTTCTTGGCTCTGGAGGAGGCTCCGTTTAATTTTGACTCTAAAATTCTAGGCATTCTGGGAAAAGTACTAGAATTTAAAATAAAAACGCCAATCCACTCGCCAAAGAAGTCTGATGTGAAAATGGAGATTATGAAGGAAAAAATAATCTACCCTTTCATCTCTATCAACTCAAAAGCGCTCCAAGAGGCTCGAAGTAAATTTCATAGCCTTGAACGTAAACTAACAGGCTCGAATGCCGTAGAGCCTATAAATAAGCCGACTATTTCAGATCATGTAGACCACGATAAGTTTTTTTACAAAGAACCTACATCCAATGAACTTTTTTATTTAACGCCTCCTTTCATCTCAAAACTTGTTCACGAAAATATACCCTTAGATGCAAAGAATTTATTGGTTAAAGTTAAAGAGACTGTTGAATTACAACTCCAGGATTTATGGGAAATTACTAATCCCTTCAGCGAAAAGAGTGGGATTCACGAGCTAAAAGTCATTCTTGAAGCGGGTCTATACTCTAACAAATGGCGGAAACTATACTCTGAATATATTGATTTTGCAAAAAAACATAAATTGAAGTTTCTATTATAAAAAATGGACGTGCTTTGAATATGAGAAGCGCTCTCATAGCTACAGATGAGCTTGTGAATGCATATCATGCTATTATTGAGGGGCTTGAAGCTCCAAAGATTGCCGGTGTTAATCATCCTATTAAGACTGGTCAATGGTACCCTATAAACGACGTTGAATACATTCTCACAAAGGACGAAGTCACAGAGTTCTTGCGCGTGAAGGGCTACGAACAAGGGAAAGCCCAAACGATATTCAACGAGCTCTTAGCAAGGGGTTTCCTGTTAGAGTTAAACTCCTACGATGGAAGAGAAACAATAGGTTATAGAAGCCTTCACATGGACGTGCTGGTCAGGAGTTCCGAGATTAGAACCGCCCCTTGGGCTAGCCGCTACCTATTATCGACGCGTTTTGCGCTTGTTTTCACGCCGATGCCTAGCCAGAGCGACAGGCAGATCCAAGTATCCGCGAAGCGGGACTTTTCTAACGGGCTGAGCCGCGAGCTCTACGAGGCAGCGCTGCGCTTCTTTAATGGTGACGTTTCCCTTACAGAGACGTTCTTCAGGGCTCTCCATGAGCACGTGCAAGGCCTAGATGCTTACCAGGTGTATGCGCTTAGAGAGCTCCTAGCCTCAGGAGAGAAAGACGAAGTCTTCGTGATCTCGGCTCCCACGGGAAGCGGTAAGACGGAAGTGTTCCTTCTCTTTGCACTAGCCTGGTTACTCAGAAAGCACTACATCGAAAAGAGAAAGGACAAAGTGCTGCTGGTCTACCCAAGGAAGGCGCTAACCGTAGACCAGGCTTTTCGAGTGATCAGCCTTCTCGACAAGGCTGTGAGCCTCGGCCTTCAGCTAAGGGTTGGTATAAGTGACGGCGATACTCCTAGGAAGGCCAATTTAAAGGGAGAGATTAATTTTCGTGGGATCAGGTGCCCGAAGTGCGGCGACCCCCTCAAGTTAACGCCGCAAGGGCAAGTGAAGTGCGATAAGTGCGGGCCCTTCAGCTTCGTGAAGGCAGTTCGCGAGGAGGTAAAGGACGCGGATATCATTGCGACGAACCCCTGGGCACTCGAGGTGAGGACCCTCGACGGCAATCCGAACGACCTCAACGCGCATGCGCTAGGGGACGTAGGCCTCCTTGTGGTAGACGAGGCTCACGAGTACACCGGCATAAGAGGCGGAATCTTCGCGGCACTGATTAATCTTCTGAGGTTCATAAGGGAGCAGGCTGATGGAGGGCGAGGCCTCAGGATAATCGTGTCGTCGGCGACAATACCGTCGCCGGAGGAGTTCGCCTCAAAACTCACCGGGGTACCTGTCAGCAAAGTGCGGGTGCTCACCTACGAAACAGTTCTGGAAGAGTATCCACGCGCGATCTCAGGAAGGAGATTAGTGATTCTAGGTCTCTTCTCTATGAAGCCACAGTACTCATGGAACACGTATTGCCAGCTTTGGGCCGTGCTGACGACCTTCCTAAGTCACTCGTATGAGCAGCGAAAGCACGCTGCAGACGTGCCCACCCTGCAGTCCGTGATCTTCGTCAACAACATCAAGGAACTGAGGCGGGTTAAAAGCGGCTACCTTAACAATCTCTCGCTTGGAGAGCCTAGGGACCACCTGGACCCGCAACGCGTGGAGGAGCCAACGAATCCCTTCTGCTATTGGCACTATGCTCCCGCAGGAGCCAGAGATCAATTAAGGCAGGCAGCGGATAGCGGAGATCTGCAAAAGCATCTCGAAAAGCGTCTAGCGGAGATCTACAGCGAGCTGAGCGAGCAGGAGAGGGCCTCAGTGATAAGGAGACTGAAGGGCCAAGAGGGGCTCACCGTTTTGTCGACATCCTCGCTTGAGATAGGAGTCGACTATGAGGGCGTCGCGTTTATCCTCAACGCAGGCCTCGAAAACCCCATCTCACTCGTCCAGAGAATCGGCAGAGGTGGCAGGAGCGACAGGACCCTAAGGACGGTCGCAGGAATCATCCTGGGCAGGCCAATCATAACGGAGGCATTCCTCCTTTCCAGCAAGGATTATCGCGAAACATTGGCTTCGCTAAGCGTAGCAGGCGATAAGTACAAGCTACGAGTAACCACCAGTAACCCACGCGTCCAGGAGAGAGAATTGATTATGAAGTGTGTGGCGAAGCTGGCTCTAGAGGGTGAGAGCACCTATGCCAGTAAAAAAGCCATCGCTTATGAACAGGAGTTAATCGACTTCCTCGAGAAGATACTGAACTGCCTCGAAAAAATAGAGAGTGAGAAACATGGCTAGCACAGGGAGAATTGTCGAGACATTATCTCAGATCATATCTCACATCAAGGAATCCTTAGGGACAGACCAAGTAGACATCTTCGAATCCATTGAAAATTCGCTAAGAGAGCTAGACTATCAATGGAATAATGTGAAGGAGTTATCTGAGGAATTAGAAAACGACATTGAGGAGTACAGAGAAGAACTTGAGAAGATGGGGCTTCTTGATAAGCTTCTCAGTCTCTCACGCGAGGTCGAGAAGCTTCTAGAAAAGTTTCGACACCTAATCGAAGAATACTGCCCAGGCTTGGATGTGGTTCCATTATTAGAAAACCGGGATTCTCTGAACAACTTTAAGAAGTCTATGAAAGACATCGAGGACGAAGTAGACAGGCTTTATGCATATGTAAGTAACATTCGCAGAGAAGTGCGTAAAAGCATTGAAAAAATTTCTGAGTCATTTGAAGGGCGAAAGAGTACACAAACAGAAAAGATTCTTCGCAGCTTGATCGATAAGCTAGAAAGCCTAGAGGGCCTCATCCCTGATCTACTAAAAGTAAATCGAATATTGGTTGATCAGCTGACCGATGCTGGGCAGTACCGCGGTGGTGGGCGCTCTGTAGCTCTCGAGATAGCAAGAATTCTTCGTGAGATTCTCAGAGCAAAGGGGTTATGGGTTCACGACATGATTTCAAAGCTCACTGGCTTGAGAAGTCTAGCTGGCATCTCATCAGCCGAGGAAGTAGACTTCGAAATTGAAGGCTACACCAGAGGGAGTGAGGAGGGAGGAGAATCGAGGCTCCCGCTTGACGACTTTCTTGCAAGGTATCCACCCTTTGAGCCCATACACGTTGAGGTAGATGGAGTATTGGGCGGTAATGTGTGGTTCATAAAGGCTAAGAATGTAACCTTCCGTGATCATAAGCTGAATAGAATAATAAGTGAAGAAAAAGTCCTATATGGTAAAGTGCAGGAGGGGGGAGGATGGCTTAGACTCACGAAAATCAGGCCAGTAAATCTGAGAAGGGTCCATGATAATAATATCTTTATTGAGATAAGAGTTCCCATTGGAAAGACTATCAAGAGGGTATTCGTTAAGTATGGTTCGGGAAGGCTGTTCAGAGAGCTTGAGAAGAAGAGTATTGATGTCGTCCAGGAAGATTACAGAAAGTTGATTACAAAAAGCAAAGCAGGGGACAAAGCTTACAGGGTTAACGACCTCGGCTACGTCTGGTACTGTAAGCTTGGGCTAGCGCTTTCGACAGATCCCTATGATTTCCGAAATTGTCCCTTCGAGAATGACTGCCACATAGGTAGAACGTTACGCAGTAAGGGGGATAGGTGTCCCAACTGGCACTACAGCAGAAGGCTCTTCCCAAAAGTTTACGTTAAGGCAGAGAGGAGCCTCCCTAGGCTGCCCAGGAGCTCATCGGAGCACCAGGACGCTGCGGCACCTTTCATACCGGTTAGCGTTCGAGAGGCAACGATAGTCGAGCGCTTCACCAGCGCGCAGTGGTTCATGCCTAGCCCGGTGGCCTACGGAGCCCTGGTCGAGGTAGAGTTCGAGAAGCCCATTATTAGGAAGCTTACTAGGACGAACGTCGTGGGCTTTAAGCTACCTCGCGGACTTGT
>NZ_JBMFLX010000065.1:0-7199 GCF_049970975.1 Infirmifilum sp.
GCTCCGCGAGAAGCGAGGGGCCCTTGTGACCCTTCACCTCTATGAACCGCTCCTCGCCAGTCCCCGGGTCCCTGCTGTAGATGTCGTAGTGCTCGTGCTGGCTCACGTCCACAGGCTCCCGCCCCCGGCTCCTCTCGTACTCCATCGCCACCCTCATCGCCTCCTGCTCGACCTGCCTGCGCTCCTCCATACTCATCTCCGCTTCAACGGCGAGAGCGCCGGGGCTAGTGAATCGTATCACACCGATAAGCCTAGGGTCACCCAGAGTATACTTATTGAAGGGATCAGTATCCTTACCAACCCTTAGCCCCATTTTGACGAGGCTTTCCCGATACCTCCTGTAGTCGCTTAGAAGGGTCTCAAGGACGTCTCGAGCCGTTCTCCTTAATTTCACATCATCGCTATGTTCTGATGATTGGAATTCCTGGGCCTCCAAGACAAGTTCACGCAATGTCAAAGACAGGAGTTTTAACAGCTCAGCACCCCTGATCACAGACCCAGCATCATCAACAGCAACTGGTTCACTGTAAACAACCCTCCCCTCTACATCCTTAAACGATAACTCGTAAACCCGTATTTCGCGCTCCGCCTCCCCTTTTGCAACGAGAAAAACCGGCTTTTGCAGGGAGACTTCCCCCAGAGCCCTCATGAGAGCGGACAATGCCCTCCACGTCTCGGATAATGGGATTGGAGTCCCGCCAATCGATTTAACAGCATAATCGCCTCCATACTCGTGGACAAGGTCGGGTCTAAGTCGCGAGAGAGACCTTATAAGATCTCCTGCGGCTTCCTTCGCCTCTTGCACAGTGGCAAAGCCCGTGCCCTTATACATAAATTCTGCTATTAGATCCCTGTCTGGCCTCTCTAAGCCTCCAACCTTCTTGAGATCCTCTTGGAGCTGAACTATAGTATTGTAGATCTGCTCGACAAGCCTCTCTAAAGCCTTTTCACCACCCTTTAGGTACTCGCTCCTGAGACGATACTCGGTAACCCTTGAAACCCGTTGACCACGCCTAACCACTGGTGGGGGAAGCTGTGCGCGCTGCTCAAGATCTATCACAAGCGCCTCTTCCCCTACGGGGGGCTTGTCAAGCTTGCCTAAAGCTCTCCCCATCGCTATGAGCTTGCTGTACAAAACTTTCAAAACGTCCATGTCACTGTCCACTGCAAGAAAAACAGTGTACACTTTCACCTCTCTCCTCTGACCTAGCCTCCACACTCTGCCGATTCTCTGCTCTAACTTAACGGGAGACCAGGGTGGCTCGTAGTTAATGAGGATGTTGGCTACCTGGAGGTTCAGGCCCTCAGAGGCGACATCCGTTGCAACCAAGACCCTCCCACCGGGCTTCTCAAGCCATTTTTTCACGTTTGATAGTCTGTCCTCCTTCCGAGCGTCGTCACCCGTAAGAAGCCCGACTTTCTCCTGTCCTAATCTTTTAGCTAAGATCCTTGAAACATGCATTGCGGTGTCACGGAACTCAGTGAACACTATAACCTTCTCTCCTGAACCCACGTGCTGCTCTACAAGGTCAATCACGGCACTAAGCCTACTGTCATTCTCTAGAATACTCTTCGCAAGGTTTACCAGCGATTTCATCTCTTTGACATCATTCTCGGAAAAGTATGCTGAACAAGACTCCGCGAAATCCTCCACTATCTTGTCGGGGTCAGTATCACTCTCAAGCTCCTCAAAACCCAGACCCAAGACTGCCCTAGCCAGTCTCAACTGCTTCATGTTAAGTTTTCCAGGCCGGAGGAAGTCGTGACGCCCCAAATTGATTAAGGCCGCCCTCTTCGCTAGGATCTTCTCCATAGTGCTAATCGCGGCATAAGGGCTAGATGAAGCCCTCTTGAATATCAAGGCGTTCAGTAGGCCCAAGGCCCTCTGATCGGTTCCTGTAAGCTTGTGATAGTCAAGTATCTTTGTCCTGAGGAACTTGATAAGCCTCGAGTGAAACTCGACCTCGTCCCCTGTGGCCTGCACAACGACAGCCACAACCTTACACGGGGGAAAAACCTCCCTCCCCTCATACACATTGTTGACGTCAATCTTCGTCCGCCTAAAGATCAATACGTTGCGGGCACTCGCATGGAACTCTGGTCTATCTAGGGCCTTAAAGTCTTTTACAAGGTAAGGATCTAGGAGACGGAGCCTATTCAAGTAGTCCCTCGGATCCCCTCTATGGGGCGTCGCAGATAGAAAAAGCATATTCCTCTTAACGTCTGACGATATACTGGACACAAACCTTAACCTAAGCGTCTCACGACCAGTAGAGGGTAAGCTGAGCCTATGCGCCTCGTCGACTATAACGAGATCCCAATTCACCCTCTGTACTTCATCCCGATACCTTGACCTCTTAACTAGGTCGAGGGATGCGACATAAACTCCTCTAGAGAAGCTCCCCTCATTAAGACCCCTGAAGTTAGACCTCTCGATCCTCCTAGGTATTAAATTAAACCTCTCAAGCTCCAGGATCCACTGCCTAACAAGCACTCTTGGAACAAGAACAAGAACCCTTTCAGCGTATCCGAGCTCCATGAGCCTTTCCATTGCCAGGATAGCAGTAATCGTCTTACCTAGACCTATCTCGTCGGCTACGAACACCCTCAGCGGCTGCCGGAATAAAACCCTGGCGAGAAACTCCGCCTGATGAAGATACGGCGTTACCGGAGGATTCGCCTTAACCAGTGCCGAGAAGAATACAGGGTTATAACGCGAGTAAACCCTGAAAACCTCCCTGACCAGATCTACAGCCATCCTAGTCCAACCCGTGCAGTACCTTGAACGCCCGAGCCGGCCTCCGAAGCGCTACCCTGCCCCTCTCGAAGGCCGCTAAGAACCTCGTGAACCAGAAGAACAGCTCGTACTCGTCCAGGCCCCTCACCACCTCCTCCAGCTCCCTCACCTTCGCCTCGCTCCTCAGCGTCTCGCGGACGGCCGCGTAGACCGCGAGCCTCTTGTAGGTACCCTCCCCCACCCTCAACGAGCGCTTCTTAGGCCGCACGAGCCCCCCAAGCCGCTCAGCAAGCAGCACCAGCTCGCTCCACGGGCACACAGCGGCGAGCTCCGGCTTCCCAAGGTAGACGTTCGGGTAGAAGCGGCACACCTGCACAGTGTCGACACTATTGCGGCGCTTGACCCGCTTCTCCGCGTACACAATAAGCCTCTCCGCCTCGCTCATAGCAAATCTACACCCCTGTACTTCGATAACTTCCTCTCCGTCTCATCCGTGTACTCGACGGGCTTCCCCAGCTTGAGCAGCGCCCTGAGCTCCCTCGGCGCGAAGATTCCCGTGCTCCTCATCAGCTCCCTCACGAGCGCGGGGAAGACCGCCGGGTCGACGCGCCTCACGGTAAGCTCGACAGACAGATCGCCACGCTCCAGGCGGACATGCCCCTCCTCCAGCTCCAGGGGCCCGAACTCGCCGCTCCTCAGCAGATCCTCGAGCCCCTCGAGCTCCTTGGCGACGAGCCTCCTGATCAGGGGAACCCTTTCGGCCTTCACGAACACGGCGAGCGCGCCAAGAGCCGGGCGCTCGAGCTCCGGCGAGGTGGCGGTGACCTCAAAGCGATACTCTCCCTCCGCCTCGGGGGCCCTGAGCCTCCACGTGGCCTTGAAGGGCGGTACCCCGCTGCTCGGCTCCACGGAGCCCTCGCTAACACGCAGCGACACCGGCTGCTTGAGGGGCTCCACGGGCTCCACGAAGACCTCGACGGCCACCTCCTCGCCTGGAGCCGCCTCGACCGCGCTCCTCGCCACGGTGACCAAGACCCTGTCCCCGATCTCCTCCTCTATCCTTACCAACGGGGAAGTCAGGAGCACGTCCACAACCTTATCGGGGGGCAGCTGGTCCAGCGGCGTTTCGCGCCTATCGATCAGCACGGCGTAGCTGACCCTCACCTTCCTACCCTGGCTCTCGGCCACGCCCGGCTTCAAGCTCTCCAGCAGCCTGGACGCGGCCAGCCTCCGGGGGAGGACGATGTCGGTCTCCAGCACGCTCTCGGGTGCCTCGCCTGACGGGTATTCTGGGGCCTCCTCGCGCCTGTACACGCGGGCCCAGAAGAGCTTACTGCCCCTCTGGAGCCCGATCCTCAGCGTGCTGACTCCCTCCATCAGGGCTTGGAGCACGAGCTCCCTCCTGACGAAGGGGAGCCTCGGGTTCGTGAAGAAGTAGCTGAGGATGTCCCCAACCGTCAGCTCCTTCTCGCCCTCGGACAGCGCAACCCCCGTGCTCTTCAGCAGGTGGTCGAGCTCGTCGAAGCTCAGCGCGTAGATCTTCGCCTTGCCCACGTCGGGGCTCGCCAAGGTGTCCTCGGCTACGACAGCGAGCGACGTGGCGCGGGGGCTGGCCCTGGCCTTGACCACGTCCTCGCCGCTCGGGAACGCCACCGTGTCGAAGGCTGAGATTATCTCGCTGTACAGCTGCTCCTCAAGCTTCTTGCTTAGCTCCCTGAGCTTCTTGCCCTGCAGCTCTCTAGAGTCTTTGTCCAGGTAAATTTCCTTCAGCTGCTTCTCCACGCTATTGCAGGCCACAAGCTTAGCGCAGAGCCCCAGCAGGTGCTCAACCCTCCTCGCGTCGCTCGGGTAGAGCACGGCGACCGTGTTCCTGTAGACCTTGCCGCCGCCCTCCTTCCGCTCGAAGATTATCCTCCTCACCTCGTCGTCGCTCAGCCTCCTGGGGGAGATTACAAGGTAGTGTGCTGGCTTGTCGAGGGGCAGCGGCTCGTCCCCCACCTGCGCGTCGAAGAGGCGGGGCGCCCCCTCCCTCGGCGCACCAGGTGGGGGCTCGCGGGCGAGCTTTCTCAGGGCGTCGACCAGCCTCTCCCGGGCTGTGACCGGGCTCACGCGCTTGGCCTCGTCCTCGACAATCTCGATGACCGAGCGCATCGGGTTGTACCAATACCGCCCATCCCTCTCCTGCAGGTAGAGCAGCTCGCTCGCCGCGATGTTCAGCTGGTTCTGCACGTCCACGGGCTTACGCCCGGTGCCCCTGGCGAGGGACTCCTCGTAGACCATGAACGCCACGTCCTCCTTCGTCGGGAACACCCTCTCCGGGGTCAGCGCCGTCCCGTACACGTACGTCCTCAGGAAGATCGAGAGCGCGACCCTGTACAAGAGGCCCGTCGGATCCAGCTGCCTCGCCCTGCCGAGGAGGTCCTTGTCGACTACAGGGGCGAAGGAAGCGAAGGACTGGGTGAGCAGGAAGCCCCTTACCTTGTCGTCCGCCACGTCGATGTGCCACGGCATTACGAAGTCAGGGTCCTCGCCGCTCTGCAGGATCCTCCTCACGACGAGCCTGGAGATCCTTAGCGCGTCCCGCGTCCGCTGCAACTCGGGATTCCTCGTCACGATGTCGTAGAGTGTCTCCAGGTAGCTCGGGTGGAACGGCGCCGTGGCGTCGAGCTTGGACGCCGCGTCGACCGCGCCCCTCCCGAAGACGTCCTGCTCCCTGCTGTAGAGGTCCAAGTACCTGCTGCGGAGCTCCTGCACCCTCCTCTCGTCAATGCTCTCGAAGATCCTCCTCTTCAGGACGTGCATGATCTCCTCGGGCCGCAGCGGGACGTCGTAGGCCGCCGTGACCCTGCCTAAGCCACTCCGGATCATCCCGACGGCCTCCCTGTACGCGTCCACGTACCTCTCCTCGCCCTCCCTCACCTCGAGCGGGAGCGTCACCACCAGCGCGGCCCTCGTCCCCTCCACCGCCTTGGCGAGACTCTCGACGAAGGCGATGACGTTCTTCCCGTAGCCCCTCAGCCCCTCGTCTCCTGACTCGAGGAACCTGGTCGCGTACTTCGCGATCTCGTCGACCAGGATGACCGCGGGCTCCTCGCCCAGGAGCCTGTGCAGGGCCTCGGCGGTGGGGGCGTAGGCCTTCTCGTCCTCCTCCCTGAGCTGGGCGTAGCGGCCCAGCTGGTGCGCCAGCGAGCCCCAGATCGTCCTCACCTGGTAGGGGGCGAGGCTAAGCGGCTTCGAGGGGTTCGGGCACAGCTCGTCGGACTCCCCGTCCAGCACGACGACCCTTGGCCGGGCCTTGGCGTACAGCGCTCCCAGCTCGGGGTCCAGCCTCCCGAGCGCCTCGGGCCTCCTTGCCGCGTGTACGATCGCGAGCAGCAGGTGTGTCTTGCCGCCGCCGTACAGCGAGAACAGCGGGAAGATCCGGCGCGCCCCCCTCCCCAGCGCCGCCTCGGCTACCTCGCGCAGGATCCCCTTCATCGAGTCGGAGAGGTACGTCGCCGCGAAGAACCGCTCCGGGTCCCTGTAGAGCTCGTGGCCCCGGCCCAGGTAAGCGTCAGCAAGCGAGGGCGCCAGCTGCGCGTCCAGCGCCTCGTCGAAGAGATCGCTCCGGGCCCTCGCGTACTCCTTAAGCCCCATGCAACCACCCCTCGAGCGTGCCAGTGCCCGTCTGGTAGGAGAGCACGCGGCCGCATAGCTCTTTCTCGGGGTCCGTCGGGGGGAGCAGCCTGTGGAGAACCTTGGCGAGCCTCACGGCCTCGTCGACGTGGTGGGCCCCCAGGGCCCTCAGCCGCTCGTAGCGCTTCTTAAACTCCTCGACGCCGTAGCTCACGGCGTAGTACTCGAGCAGGTGCAGCGCGTCGACAGGGCTCCTCAGCGAGGGCTCCGCCGGGTCGAGGCCCCGCTTGCGGAAGAGCTCCACCAGGTCGTCCCTCCCGCCCCCCCTCGGCTCCAGCAGGAGGAAGTCCTCGCCGCCCCTCTCAACGATCGCCAACGCAGCAAGCCGCTTGTCGTCGACGCCCGTCCCGAAGCCGAGGATGTGCACCGTGCTCCCATCCATCACCCTCCTCCCGGCCCTGGCGCTGCGCGGCAGCAGGAGCTTCGCTAGCATATAGTACAGCGCCTCGCCGCTCCTCAGCTCCTCTACTTCGCCCTCCTCGCCCGCGGCTCTGGCTAGGGCCCTAGCCAGGCCCCTCGCGGCCGCAGGGTAGGCCTTCTCGGCCACCAGCCTGCCGATGTCCTCGGCGCCTACCACCTTCTCCCTCGAGGTGAAGGGGGCCAGCGTGGCCGCAAGCGTGCCCACGAACAGGTCGACGCCCCACCAGCCAGCCTTGAGCAGCTCCTCGGCCCGCCGCTCCGCCGACGCGACGGCCTCCCTGTACACCTCGTCCGCGAGCGCCTCGCCGGCGAGGCCCGGCCTCCACACCACCACGATCGAGGTGTCGAGCGCCGCCTTGCCCCTGGC
>NZ_JBMFLX010000066.1:0-7107 GCF_049970975.1 Infirmifilum sp.
GTAATATTTTCTCCTTCAACAAGATATGCCTCACTACCTTTTTTTCCGAGGGCTAGAAGCTGGTGAAGCTTGCCCTTGAACTCGAGCTCTTGAAATTTGAGATTTTCTAAAAGCCCTATGAGATTAAGAGTTTTGGACGCATAGGCTCTAAAAGTTTCATCGATTTTTCTGAGAGCTGAAGGTACTCCTAGAGCCCTTGCTGCGAGATAATCCGTTAAATCAAAGCTTACCGGAGGCATTTCCCCCGATGATATATCTTTTTCTCGAATGAAACTATTTATGATTTCCTGTGTACAGTTTGGGTGATCTATTTTTCCGGCCGGGATTGGGAGTTGATTCGCATCGTAGATTATACTGGCTGATACAACTCTTGAGAGGAGTATCCGAAGGTTTCTATCTTCAAGAAGGCTAGATATCACACAGTCCACGAGAAGGTAAAATGAAGTGTTCTTTCCCTGGAAGGAAGCATATGGATACCAGAGAAAAATCTTATCGTGAAGCTTGCGTAATGCTTTTTCCGAACAATAAATGTATTTCATTTTCCATTTACACCCCATGTAGCTATCTTATAACACTGAAAAATTAACGAGTGCTAAGCTCATTAGCTCTTCACGTAAAGCCAACATTTAACGTAATGACCTGGCTCGACCTCTATTAACGGTGGAGAAACCTTTTTGCACTTCTCCATACTAAACGGACATCTTGTGTGGAACCTGCATCCAGATGGCAGGTCTATCGGAGATGGTGGCTCGCCACCAATCTCTAGACGTTTTCTGCGACGGGTATATTTTGGATCAGGGATTGGGATGGCACTTAAAAGGTATTTCGTATATGGGTGAAGAGGTTTCTCGAAGAGTTCCTCGGAGGAAGCTACTTCTACGATGTTTCCTAAATACATTACCGCTATTCTATGGCTCATATACTTAATAACTCCCATGTCGTGAGAGATGAAAAGATAAGTTATCTTCTTCTCGGCTTGTATACCCTTCAGTATATTGAGGATCTGAGCTTGAACAGAGACATCAAGGGACGATGTAGGCTCGTCTAAAACAACAAAAGATGGATCTAGGAGAAGTGCCCTAAGAATAGCTACTCGCTGTCTTTGGCCACCGCTAAGCTCGTGGGGATAGCGGTACAAGTGTTCTCTTCCTAGACCGACCTCGTTAAGTCGCTGCGTTATAAATTCTTCAGGGTCAGATAAATGTATACCGTGTTCGTATAGAGGTTCGGTAAGAGTCTCCAGTATTGTTAGTCTGGGATTAAGAGAGGTATTGGGATCTTGGAAGACTATTTGGGCTTCTTTTCTGAATCTTTTAAGCTCTTCACCTTTCAGAGAAGTTATGTCTTTGCTCCTGAAAAATATATGACCGCTGGTAGGCTCGATGAGTCTTATTATTACTCTTCCGAGTGTTGATTTGCCACAGCCACTTTCGCCAACCAAGCCTAGTGTCTCTCCTTCCTTTATTGAGAAACTAACATCATCTACCGCTTTGAGTGTCTTAAAAAGTGAGCCTCTCACGCGGAAGTATTTCTTAACGTTTTCCACTTTTATTAAGTCCGTCATGCTTTTTCACCTCTTCGAGTATAACCAGCAGTGGACAAAGTGTCCTTTTCCCAGTTCTACTTTGGGGGGGTTCTGAGTACGGCAGATTTCCATTGCGTAAGGGCATCTAGGCGCAAAGGGACAGCCAGGTTTCACATCTATGAGATTTGGAACTGTTCCTGGAATCGACTCAAGCTTTTCAACTTTCTTTAACGGGTTAGGGACACATTTTAAGAGAAGCTGTGTGTATGGATGTTGGGGTGACTCGAATAAAGTATATACGTCAGCTGTCTCAGCGATTCTGCCCCCATACATTACATAGACTCTATCAGCTATTTCAGCAACAATGCCCAGGTTATGTGTGATAAGCAGGAGACTCATCCCATATTTGTTTCTAAGTTCTCTTAGGAGATCTAGAATCTGGGCCTGCACTGTCACGTCGAGATTTGTCGTTGGTTCGTCAGCAATTAGTAGTCTTGGCTTGTTGGAAATTGCGGTGGCTATTACAACCCTTTGTCTTAGACCCCCACTGAGCTCATGCGGGTAACTTTTAACACGAACCTCTGGATTTGGAATCATAACATCCTGTAAGAGCTGAATAGCTTCATTCCAAGCTTCATCCTTTGAAACAGCCCTATGTTCAAGGATTGTTTCGACTATGTGTTCACCAGCTGTGTAGAGGGGGTCAAGCGCACTCGAGGGATCCTGGAAAACGTACGAGATTTCGTTTCCCCTAACGTCACGTAACTCGCTCTCGGTTAGTTTCAATAGTTCGACTACGCTCCCATTCCTTCTTCTGAAGTATATTCTTCCGGACTCAATCCTCCCAGGAGGCTCGATGAGACGAGTTAGTGCCCGAGTAAATACTGTCTTGCCGCTCCCAGTTTCTCCCACGAGAGCAACGGTTTCCCTTTCAAAAATGTCTAAATAGGCGTCGGATACTGCATGAACTACACCTGCATATGTATAAAATCTGACGTTGACGTCGCGAGCTGCTAGTATCTGATTCTCCTTTAGCTCCAAGCTCATTCTCTCACCACTATCTTGGATTTCAATTCTATAGAACGTCTAGTCTTAGGATCGAAAACATCTCGAAGAGCATCGCCAACAAGGTTCCAGCCTAGTGATATTAAAAGCAGTGCTGTTCCAGCCTCTACGACGATCCACCAACTGCGTTCGGGAAAGTATTGCCCTGCCTGGGAAATTATTAGACCTAAATCGGGTACAGGTGGTTGGGGACCTAATCCAAGGAAAGATAAGGCTGCAGAGCTTAACGTAGCGGTCGCAAAGTCAAAGGTTATCATCACTAACAGGGGAGACATTATATTTGGGAGCAAGTGACGGAAGAGGATCTTCCTTGTCGAGAGGCCCAAAGCTTTGGCCGCTTCTATGAAACCTTGCTCCTTTATCGTTAGTACGGATCCTCTCACCACTCTAGCGTAGGGCGGCCACCAGACGAGTATGAGAGCTAGAAAAACCGAGAGTAGATTCGCTAGATTAGGCGCATCCGTGGGATCCAGAGCAAAAATAGAGGCTACTATTTGTGTAAAAGATGGATTCGACATCATGAAATCTCTAAGGGATAATCTAAGCGTTAAGCTGAAGGCAATAGCTAGAATCAAGCCTGGAAATGCAAGCATCATGTCAGTAAACCTCATTATTACCTCATCTACAATCCCGCCCGAGTAGCCGGAAAGAAGACCTAATAGTATCCCTATAATCGCGCTTGTGAAGACAATTATAATACTCATTACGAGTGATATTCTGAAACCCCTTATTACAAGGCTTAAAATGTCACGTCCATAGTGGTCTGTTCCAGCCCAGGGAAGCCCCTCACAGTTACTCCAGCAGGGTGGATGGGGTAGTTTTCCAGCTAGATCGGGCCTTAGAAGTATAGGGTAGACGTTGTAAGGCTCCCAAGCAATAAAGGGACCGAAGATGGCTAGGAATAGCGTAACCATTACTAGGATAAGACCAGTTAGACCGATTTTCGAGGAAGTAAAAACGTATATGGAGAGCTTTGTCTCGACAAGCTTAGATTTATTCTTAGCAAGCCAACCCGGTTCAAGCTTATCTCTTAATTCAGCATACTTATCCACAATCCAGCTTCCAAGCCTGTAAAAAATATTCACATTCACCACCCTATCAGTATCTAACTCTTGGGTCTATCAGTGCATAAATCAAGTCAACCAGGAAATTCATTACTATATAGATAATTGAGAACATGAATGTACCAGCAATTATTATTGGAAAATTCAACCTTGTTATACCCTGATACATGTAGAGACCCATTCCCGGAATGTTAAAAACGGTTTCAGCAATAATAGCTCCCGTTAAAAGCCCTGCAAAGTCCAGTCCAAGAATAGTAACTATGGGAGCAAAAGCGTTCTTTAAGGCGTGACGCCATATACGGTTACTTGTTAAACCTCTAGCCTTTGCGAAGAGTATGGTCTCTGAGGCTAACGCATCGAGCAAGCTATTCCTGACTATTCTTGCTATGAATCCTCCTGAGAGCAACCCTAAGGCTAAGCCAGGTAACCACATCCTGGAAACTGTATTGGCGACTACACTAAAATCGAGGCATATGATTCCTCCGAATAGAGGAACTTGCCCCACTGCCCATATCAAGTATCCGAGGATTGGAATAGTATTTCTGATATTTTCAAGTGTAGCTACGCATCCAGGTGAGAGAGTAGGGACGCCTGCTAGGAGGGACGCCCTAATATACACATAAAATACGAGAATTAAGAAATAGTAGAGAACAAAGGCTGGAATGGAGCTTCCTAGCAGAGCAAATATTCGTACGAAGAAGTCGATGAAGCTGTCTTTCTTCGCGGCCGCTATTATGCCGAGAGGAATACCGATGAGTACTGTGAAAAACATTCCGAATATTGCTAGTTCAACTGTGATGGGAAACCTCTGAGCTACTTGCAAGACTACAGGAGTACCTCGTACAGGGTCAATTAAAGACCCTGTTAGTAGTTTTTCAACCAAGAAGGCAAACTGTTCATACCATGGGGCATCAAACTTGTAATCTTTTTTGAGCTTTTCGAGAGTTGATGGATCCATTAGTTTTTCACCTACCCATGCTCTGACAGGATCCGTTGGAATAACGTATGCTATGAGGTATGTTATGAGGAGAGCACCTATTACGCTGGGAAGAAACGTTATTAACCTTCTGACCAGATAAGTGCCTAAGCCCATCCCGTATACACCAGGAAAAAAATATTTTTCTTTTTTACGGCTTGAAACCGTATAACTGTTGCCAGAGTGTAGTGTTCCAATAGTACGGATTATATTTGAGAAGGATGTAACTATCCTCTTTATAGTCTGCCACGTAATAGGGACCTGTGGATACGGGTTTCGTAGAAAGAAGCTTAAAGGTGGCGTCGTTTTCACCGACACCAACGTACTTAGCCCAAGCGGAAGGGTTCCGTCCATTGTTGGAGTCGGCTAAAGCTGCCTGATACTGATTTCCTAGCGCGTATTGCATTGGTATGACAGACCCTACACCTGTGACGAAAATCTGAAGTATAGGTACATAGGGGGCCCTCAATTTGAATTTAACGACTCCAGAGGTTGGACCCTTGTAGCCGAAGAAGCTTAGAAGCTCATTTAAGCTATGAATTTCCGCTGATTTACCCTTATACATTGTTACTAATCCTTGGCTTTTAGCTATACTATCTAGCTCGTTCTCCGTGAGGACTGATGAGGCATTAACATCTATGTAGCTGTCGATCATCCATTGTGGTCCACCTGGTAAGTTGAGCCTAACAGCCCTCCAGGCACTGAATAAGGCGTCCACCGCCGATATTGGATAAGTTTTGTTATTCCAGGGATCATAAGCTTTAACGTTACCCCTAACGACGAAGTATAGATCAGTTAGATCCTTGCTGAAAGCCCAAGCCACTGATAACTCTGGTATCGGTTCTGTATCCTCTTTCCATGTTGTAACTAGCTTCCCATAGACTTGCCAGAAGATCTCCCAGCCGAAGCTCTCATAGGATTTAGCTGGGTCAAAGGTGTCAGGCCAGCCAATGTCGCCGATGACCATTGTCTCAGGATTGTTTTGTATGTTCTGAACACCTGTATCAGCGACAGGAGCATTAGGATCCTCCCAAACTAAGTCGTATCGGGCGAATGTGGCTAAAGGATAATACATGTCGTGAACCCAAGAGCCATAGTTTTCCCCGGTGATCTGCTGACCTATGATAAGGAGTGTGGATTGCCTGTTAAAGTAGATTACAGCAGCCTGTATTACAGCCTCTCTGACATTTTCCTCAAGTATCCTTTGTGCCACTTTGCATAATGCGCTAAGAGCCACGTCTTTAAGGCCACCTGTTCCCAGAGTGACCATATTAACAGGGTTTTGCCAGTTAGAGTTTGTGGTATCCCAGTCGACTACATATCCCACAGTTATTATAGGCTTATTTGTTGGACCAGTGTACTTGGCTCCGGTTCCCTTCTCTCCTACCACTACAATGTATTTCTCGGTTTCAATCGTCATATTTACCGAGGATAAGTAATTACCCACATTTGCAGGAGGGACATTGGCGTGATATTCTAGATCCTTGAACTCTGCTCCTCCCCATACGAAAGGCATCAAATAATCGTCTGGATCCATGTAATCGGGAATCCATCCTAGAAGCATTACCTGATGTTCAAAATGATCAGTTAAGTCCAGGTACTTAGGCCATGAATAGCTTTCTACAGTAACCTTGAAGCCTAGCTGGCTCCACGATTGTTGGAGTAGAGTTGCAATTTGCTGGCGGGCGGTGTTACCTTCGTTGTAAGTTATCGTTATAACATATTTTGAGGGATCAAAGCCTTTAGCTTTCAAGCTGCTTATTATCTGCTGAGCCTTGTTCATGTCATATTCATATTTGTTTATACCGAACTCCGTGTAACCTAACATCCCCTTAGGGATGATGGTATAAAGTCTTGTGTACAGACCACCGAAAACTTGTTTTAAAATAACATCGTAAGGTGTTGCATAGGCCAAAGCCTGTCGAACTTCAGGGATATTGAGTGGTTCTTTCATTGGATTGAGCCCTATGTATTGTATTGTCAGTTGAGGTTTGTCTGGACGTCGAACTAGATGTAGGTAGAAGGAGCCAACCTTGGTATTGTTAACGTCTGGCCATCGTGCGGGGGTTACGACTGCTATATCGAAAACGCCTGTCTTATACATGTTTATCCTTGTTCCTTCATCGTTCACAATTATGTAGAGAATCTGTTTGTGGAAAGGCTTAGCCGTTGTCACTGCACCTGTAGGAGCTTGCTTTTGCGTTGAGAGGTAGAAAATTAATGATGCGACCACAAGAAACGCTACAACGATTGCAAGAACAAGGCGTGCCTTCTTCGCTGTTTTATTCTCAGACACAGAGGGCCAAGCTGAAAGCAAATATATAAAGTTTTACTTAAAAATAATGAATTTATGACATGTCTTGAGAAATAGTTGAAAAAGATTTTTGACGGATGTAAAGTTGATAGAATGGCATAAATACAGAAACTCACTTATAGAGCTTTCTCGAGCATTAAGAGGTATTTCTTCGTTTCTCTTC
>NZ_JBMFLX010000067.1:0-7065 GCF_049970975.1 Infirmifilum sp.
GCTCAGCCAGGCCGTGGCGCTGCGCGCGGCAGTGAGGAGGATCCTGCTCCTGCTGGCGTACATGCGCGCCACGAGGCTGCCCAGCTCCAGCGGGCTTCCGGCCTTTGAGGCCGCCTCGAGGTGCTCCGCGCGCCAGTCAACCCCTTCACGCCACCGCGGTGGAGGAGATGTTGTGGAAAAGGTCTGCCGAGCCAGGGAAGAGTGTAAAACGGCTTCCTTGACTAACTTAAAGGAGGCTTAGAAAGCCTCTGTGAATGCCCCTTAGCTGCCCTCTACGCGTGAGGAGGGCAGCAAAGCTGTCGCAAACCTGGAGTGGGGCGCTGAGCAGGGGCTGGTAGCGCAGCAGCAGGAGCCACGCCTCACCGTCTCCAACGTCTATGCCTTTTAACCACTTGATCATCCCCTCGCAGAACTGTCCCACCCTTTTCTCGAGTTCTCCCGAAGAGCTCTCTACGGCCTCTTGAAATGCGTTGAGAACATCCTGCGCGCACGGCAGGGTATTGGCGCTCATGCGTGCCGCTAATCGGATCTCTTCCACAACTTCCTCACTAATGCCACTCCCCAGGGGGATCGCCTTGAAACCCTCACTCAGGATCTCCTCTAGGCTCCTCATGGCCTGGTGATGCTGGATCACGGCCAGCGCTGCCGTCCTAGCCAAAGAACTTGGGCGGTAGTTCCCGAGATCTTTCCCCTTAAGGATGCTCAGCAGCGTTTCATAGACGAAGTAGCCGCTAACGAGTTCATGAAACTGGAAACTCCCCATGCGGGTCTGATAGTCTCTGAGTGCTTTCCCAACATCGTGCAACAGGCATGAACTGCGCATAAGGAGGGAAGCGACGTCCTTGCTAAGTGCCAGTCGAGCAGAGATGAGCTTCTCATGCCTCTCGCCGAAAGCTGTGACATAGAGCCTCAGCGTAAGGTACGAGTGCTCGCTCAGCCTCTCGCCTCTGAAGCTGTAAACCGCCACACTTTCAACCCCAGCTCCCTGCTATAGGCATCCGGTTTGGCCACAAGCGCTCTCAAAAAGTACAGGTGGTTGTCGAGCTTGAAGAGACCCCTCTTCACACCCTCCTTGACTTTACCGTCCTCGACCGGCATCACGCAGAACCCCTCGGGCCCCTCCGCTATGACCAGCGGCTTACCGTTTATGGTCTGGATAATGCTTCTCGCTATGGTCTTTCGTCCGCTGAATAGACCCAGCTTAGCAGCGGGGCAGGGCACAACCCTCGAGTACTCGAAGCGATCTAAAGCCCCCTTTTCTTTAAATTCCTCATCGGGCACGTAGACTGGTACCAGCATATCGTCTCTGACGAAGCTGCCCAGCTCATCTAGGACGCCCATTGCCACTTGGCTGCTTATTAGGTGGTGCAGCAGCTGTCCCAGTTTTTGCCTAACTCTCGTATCTTCGTATAGCTTCATACTGCTATACACGTGCTGGCTCAGGGCGCTCACTGTGAGTATCTCCTTACCATCGACCTCGACGCTGCCTTCCAGAACGCTCATCCTCCAGCCAACTTCTTTCCCCTTCCCATGGATCTCTGAGAGGCACTCTACGGTGCGCCTAGTGAGCTCCCAGCTGTAAACCCCGACGTACAAGCCGTGCCTCTGCTTTTCAGGGTCGAATACCACGACAACCTCGCTCTCGCCCTCTCTGAGCTCCCTGTTCACCCTCCCCACCCTCTGCACAAGCGAGCTTAAGGGCGCAGCGTCTGTCAGCAAGCTGGCGAAGTCCAGGTCTACGCCGACTTCGATCACTTGGGTGGACACAACAATCACTTCCTCCCGCTTACCTCCTTTCAGCAGTTTTCTGAGCTTCTCTAGCTTCTGCTTTCTGTGGCCCACCGTGAACAGGGAGTGTAAGAGCACGACCTCACCCTTCTCTCGCACGCGTTTGTACACCTCCACTGCTTCACTCACCGTGTTGCAAGCGATGAGCAACGGCCTTCTCATACTCCCCGCGCGCTTGCTAACCATATCCGGTAATCGTCCCTCAGTAACCTCTGTGCTGTACCTGGCCTGCGTCAGCTTCTGGGTGAATTCCTCGTCGTAGACAGCTTTCACGCACCCCTGCCCCCCGCAACTTCCTCTGCTGAACGCCAGGGCCACTTCAGCTAACCGGAGCGAACCGAGTGACTCGCGTAGCTTATCGAGCACCTGACGATTTGGAGTTGCGGTCATGAGGATCGTTGGAACTCTACACTCGAGTAAATGCTTGATGACGACTTCAAGCGTGGCCAAAGAGCGCGAGCCGTAGTCGGGGGTCTCAGCACCCGTGTCGCCCGGGGCGAGCATGTGGTACTCGTCGAAGACGTTCAACGCCGACAGTATGGAGTAGCGGGGCAGGTCGTAGTGCCCCCTCGTCCACCCGGCGCGCATTAGCTCGAGCTCAGATACGGGAACTTTGAAGAAGTTGAGGGCGTACGAGTCGAATGTCGTGAACACTAGGCTGGAGAGGAAGAAGGGGTCCTTGAGCGATGGGTCAAACATCATGCACTGCCCCCTAGCCTTGAGGCGCCGCTCCCTAGCCCTTCTCACTAAGTCTTCGACGAGCGCTCGCGTGGGAACGACGTGGACTACGCGCACAGCGTAATCAGCTAACTGTTCCAAGCGCTCAGCAAGCCCTGATGGGATCTCAGACCCTGCTCCTAAAACCGACGCCAGGATGATCGAAGCCGTGCTCTTGCCATAACCCGTCGGCAGAGAGACGTGGAGCAAGACTCTCTCACCCTTAGCGAGGCCCGCCGCGACCCTATTGAGCTCCTCGAGGACCGCCCCGACCCCTGGTCTCAAGTTCATGCGGTCTCGCCTACCAGCCTCAAGGGAGTCGCTTCAGGCAGCTTTCAATGGCCCTAACTATGAGGGGCAAGTCGCTGGGTTCCAGGAGAGCCCCTCTTTGACGCGCCCACCTTTCGAACTCGACATCCGTGTGCGCGTACATGAGCCTCGCAGCCTCGTAAGCCAGTTGCTCCGTGCCTATCGAGTGAGTGAGAGCCATGAAGATGAGTTGCGCTATCCTAATCCCGGCATTGTGTAATTGCCTGCTGAGCCGCTCCTCCCTTTCATCGCGACCGCGAGGCTCGCTGAGCGCCGCTCTAAGGAGATTTTGTAACCTCCTGTGAGTTCTTCGCTTCGCGCTTTGTTCAAGCAGCACTAGCTCATCGGCGAAGCATCTGAGGTTCTCAATGTCAAGAGGCAGGTCCTGCTCATACAGATCCGATCTCCTAGCTCCTTGGCCGATAACAGCCGACCTATAGCCAGTAAGCCTGTGAGGAGAAGCCGCAGCTTGGAGGGATACGAAAAGCGCTTGCGCAGCTATATTCGATGGCGTGCATCCTCTGAGCCCACCAACGATAATCTTGTGCTGATCAGTCACATCACGAGCACGTACCCCTCCGTACCTAAGCTGCAGGAAAAGATCTGGGAAAATGTAGTACTCCAATCTTTGCCGCTCTCTGCGCTGTATGGCGATAAGTGAGCTCCACAACCCGATAAGCCCAATACAGGTGCTATGCGGACCCACTCTCATCCTCGAGAACCCGAGCCTACTCGGTACGCTTCCAAAACCTATCCCGCCGATGGTCCTAACGCCCTCCATGAATTCGGGCATCAATTTGTTAAGCATGGGCACGTTGCATATCCTCGCATCCACTGGGTATCCGTCCATGAATCGCCCCAATGCGCTCGAGAGCTCGGAAATCAAGCGCTGCTGCTTGGCTAGTTCATCTAGATAATCAGCATAGGCCATCAGCACCCCCTCAGCATCTATTCGTTTAACATTTATTTGTTTAAGTGAGAAGAAGTTGGCAAGCACCTTTAACCTTTGAGCATCTGCCTTTAGAGAAGGCCGCAGGCCGAACACGCCCTTTCTCAGATCGTCGACGAGGTCTCTTACGCTGCTAGCAACGATGCTGTCGCTGGGTAAGTGAAGGGTCATACTCCGAGAGTCTATCGAGGGCTGCGCGCCCGGGTCTGAGTAGCTCTGCAGCAGCAGGAGCCCCGTCGACAAGGCCAAATGGAAGAACGTACCGCGCGGCGGCAGCTCCACACGCACGCTAGTCACTGCTGATCACCGCTTTCGGGACCAAGATCGTCTCAACCCTCTCACCGAAAGTCGCGCGAACCACAAAGGCCTTGCCCGGAGCTACACGCGTTACTAAAATTCTCCCTGGCTGAAGGATTGAACCACGCCCGCCGGGTATTACGAACTCCTCATGCTCGTGGAGCGCGGGTGGTATGCTGGGCCTCACCTTCCAGAGCTCTTCGCTAAGGCGCGGGAGCGGGCAAACCTGCCCGCCATCGTAGTCCTCGGCAAGCTCGCGTGGGAAGTAGTACTCTGTTACTATGTGACCGGCCTTGCTGGGTTCCAGCAAGTCGAGTCTATCAGAGAAGCTAGCCCCCCTAATGCTGACAAGCCCCTCCTTCGCCCCTAATCTAGTAATGGAAAGGGATGCCTGGAGCAAGTCGATTTTCTCGATGCCTCTCTCCTTTGCCGATCCCAGATCCACGAGATAAAGAATTTTGAAGCCTGCTCCGCATGCATACACCTTGCCGTGAGCCCCTATACCGTACCACATGTCATAGTCCTCCCACCTATGCCTTATACCGCGCTGGTAAATCAAGCGGAAGCATCGGATGAAATCAGAGTAGCCCACCGCGAAAGCTCTGCCCGATACTGAGAGCTCATCGGAGAAGGCGAAAGTGGCCCATCTCACCACATTGAGAAGCCTGGCCGCGCCGCTCATTAGCTCAGTCTCCTCTTCGACTCCCGAGCGGTGCCCTCCGCCTCTCGCGCGTTGCTGGCCCGTCCTTATCTCCGCAAACTCTGGGAAGTCCTTGAGTAGGTTTAAGCTAAAGGCTAGGGCGCCGATAAGCGTCGAAGGGGGCGGTACTAAGTACTGTTGTGCAGCTGCGGACTCTGAGATAAGCCTAACCGAGTATCCCCAGTGAAACACCCCCTCAACGAGGAGGGCTCTCAGGTTGGTCACGTTCCTAGCACACCCTCTAGAGCTGTGAGAGCACGCTCTTTCAGTTTCTTGATGAGATCCTCCGGGCTTTCGGCTCTCTCTACCCCTTCCGGTACTTCGACCCCTCCCTCCTCTACGTAAGCAAAAAGCGAAACCTCGCTTCCCGTTAGTTCCTTGAATTTCTGCGCCCTCTCCCAAGTTCTGTGCACGAAACCTTTAGTGTGGCCCGGCTCCACATTAAAGGGGGCTCCTTTCACCACAGCGGCGACTGCTGACAGCAGTCTGTAGTGGGGGAGGAACCTTGTTCTCTTAGCGCCGAACATCCCTACAAGGAGGTAGTATAGGCTTTTCAGGGCAACCTCGGCCCTCTTCAACCTCTCCTCGTTCTTGAGAATACATTCTATGCTAAACGTGCTGGTGCACCCGATGCCCGTGACGTTAAGGGCTGCACTCGCCGTGTACACCGCTGAAGCTAGCTCAACGACATAAATCGCTTGCCCAGTTTCTCGGAACTCTTCCCGCCCAGCCTCTGAGGATCCTTCGCCAACGCCTATGAGGCTGGGAGCGTGGCGGACGTGGAATTGCGGGTCAGCGACTGCTACCTTAAAGGAGTCATAGGCCGGAACCATGTAGCCGATGTAAAACAGCGATGTCCTCTTTACCGGCACTTCCGTCGGAACGAGAAAGCCGCCAACGTCTTCGACCACGCACCTTTTGATCAGCTCCTTCTCCAGCTCTGCTGCTTTCTCGCGGCTCTCACGGTCCCTGCCCTTTGGTAGGGGTGGTAAATCCTTCTCTTCCTCTAGTATGACTCTGGCTCCATGTTTAACGAGTTCGCCTCTCAAGCAGTAATTGCACACATTTAACCCGGCGTTGTGCGCTTCCTGTGCTAGCAATGCCTGGTAGGCGTGTGCGAGTGACTCGCCGCTTATCACTGGTACGTACTTGATAATGAAGCTGCGGCTGGCTTCGTCGTAAAAGGCTATAGGCGCCCTCCTGTGCTTTATGTAGTTCCCCGCGCTCTCTGCCATGTTAAGCGCTTCAATGTTGACGAGCGCTCTCCAGGAGAGGCTCACCCACACGTTCCTCATCGCTACTCACCCTCCTCTCTAGCAGGCAGGGTCATCGCGAGTGAAGCCACGACCTTGGCGACGCTCAGGTTGCTCCTTATCTCATCGAAGAACTTCGCAAGCTCGTCTTCGGCGGGAAAGGTCGGCGGCCAGTACAGGATCTTTAGACGTCCCTCTATGCTGTAGAGCCGACCGTGAAGCCTAGCTCTGTACGGAGGAGGAGGTTGCCTTACTTCCTCCTCCTCGCTGTACGTGACCGTGATAACCTTCCCTTCCTTTACCTTCCATTCTCCACTCTCTTTATCGAAGACGCATGGGGAAGCCTTGACCTGCCTGAGGCTGCTGGCCGCGGAGAGAGCGACGCGAATAGCCTCCCTTACTGCTTCCTCGACGACATCGGGGCTCATGGCAGACATTACTCTGTCAACGTAGCCGAACCTGCCAGTAGCCACATGATAGCGAAGCACATCGATGACACCGGGGTACTTTTCGGCAATCTCCGAAGCACTTGCTTCTGTTGTAGAATGCATGGTTCCTCCTCTGTCATAAATATTGTTGTTTTTTAAAGTTTGTGCTATGCTACGGGAGTGCCTCCAGCCCTCGAAGTGCCCAATCTTGCTCGACATCAGATGCTGCAGCCCACGGCAAATCCTTAAGTTTTCCCCGTGCACCAAAGCGACTAGTCCCGCCTAAAGACAGGTACTTGGTGAAAGCTGGGCTCTTGTTTGCCGGCGAGGGGCTCGGGGACCTTTATCTCTTGGTGCCATTTCCACAGCATTATTGATCCCTAGGTCAAGAAGTTTACAATTCCTGATTGCTTTCAGGTTTACCTGCCCCCAGAAAGGAGGCATCCATGCCAGCCACAAAGTGTTCCTGCCCCTCCTCTTAGTACTTCCTCTATACATAGCGCTATGTAGTCGAAGGATGCAGATCAAAGGCCCTTTCTTCTCACCGCCGTCTGCTCCCACGCTGGCTAGAAAAAGCTTTTGCGGCTTCCGGGGAGTGCGTCTAGACGCTGGGGCAGTATCTGC
>NZ_JBMFLX010000068.1:0-6961 GCF_049970975.1 Infirmifilum sp.
AGGATCTACCTCGCTCCTGCTTGACTCAACAGCCCTTGCAGTCCTTCATAGTAGAAAGTATAAGCAGCTTTTGCCCCTGCTTGTAGCCGATTACAACCTACACGTGTCTATCATATCGATAATAGAGCTCCTCACTTATCTATCGCATGAGAGGAAGGTTGAGATAACAGGAATTCTTCCCAAGTTGCGCAAGATATACACGGTCATAGACCAATTCGAGGATAAAGTCTCTGAGATGATCGCGCAGATACAGAGCGATTTGCTTCACTATAACCTAACTCCTTATTTTGAAGACATCGTCAACGTAGCAATAGCTTCCGAGAAGAAGTTTATCATCCTAACGGCTGACCCTGAGCGATATAACCAGCTACGCAAGTATGGAGTCAGCATTATGACTCTAGAACAGCTTTTCGAGAAGACTAAGCTCTATGCAAGAGTACGAGAAAAAACAGCATAGAATGACAAGCTAGAATTCTAACAGTAATAAGGAAACCCAGTTACTAGAAATCCTTTTAATCTTTTAAAGGCTAAATTTCTTGGCGAATGAGCGGAGTCGTTCTCCTCAGTCCTAGGATCAGGCTGGGGAGATTTAAGCTAGCTAACAAGCTTTTAGAGGAAGAGCTCAGTCCTGAAGTACTGCAATTACCATACCCAAAAGAGCTTGAACGCGTACTGAACTTATATGTTAAAGGTGTTCTAGGAGTACACAGGGTTTTCGAGTATGTTCGCGAGGTTTTAGGGGAGTTTGCCTCAAGCTGGTTATGGATTGAGGAACCCCTCATCCTAAGCCTGCCTAGAATAGGTGTGAAGCGCATACTCTGCTATCTACGCGACGCTGCCGATGCTATTGCTAACGCCTCCCAGCTTGTCTCTCTTGCTTTTCGGGTCAGGGTTGGCGGGAAAATAAATCTCGAAGAGTGGAGGAAGACTCTGACAGATAGCTATGTGGAGACGAGGGAAGGTTGGGTAACTGTAGCGAACTCTTTTAAAGTGGCTCCTAGGGCTGTGGACACATGGGGTCTGCCCTATCCTCCTCCTGAAAGGCTTGACCCCGACAACATAACAGAGGAAGATGTTAGGGAATATGTTGAGTACATCTTCAATTATATAGTTAATTCGAGGAACGTGGACGAGGCCTATCTTAGATGGCTCAACGAGAAAAAGGGTCTTCAAACGCCTGAGCTCTGGCGACTTCTGAGGCTAATTTCGCAGTGAATCCTGACAAAATGCCTGAGATGCTATTTACTCGCCAACCGCCCTGACAGTACAATGTCTCGGAGAGAGCAGGGATCATCGGTTATTATGCCGTCAACGCCCAGACTCAAAAGATTCTGAGCTATTGAGGTTTCGTTCACTGTCCAGGTTATGATGGCATATCCTTTAGATTTAATGCTTTTGGCGAGCTCATGTGTGATGATCTCGTATGCGGGTAGGATGGCAGTAGCCCCTAGTTTTTGGGCGATCTCAAAGTACTCGTCGTCCCATTCCTCGAGGAGGACACCGACCTCTATGCGGGGGTCAAGCTGTTTTATCTTCTCGAGTGTTGAGGGTAGGAAGGATGTTACTATGGCGTCCTGAACCATGTCTAGCTCTCTTAGAGCTTCTACAACCTCTTCCTCGACGCCGGGGACCTTGATCTCTATGTCGACGTAGAGTCTACCCTTTGCCAGCGCTAGGACCTCGCGTAGCGTGGGGATCCTTGCCTTCCCGTGGACCTTAAGCTTTGAAAGCTCCTGGAAGGTGAGCTGGCTGACCTTTGCCTTGACTCCCGTGAGGTGGTCGACTTCATCGTCGTGGATTATAACTGGTATGTTGTCCAATGTTTTCCTGACGTCAAACTCTATCCCTGTCGCCCCGCACTCAAGGGCTTTCAGGAAGCTGGGGAGAGTGTTTTCAGGCGCGAGTGCCCGAGCACCTCTATGTCCACTTAGAATAAACTTTCTTCTTAGGTCTTGCACACCTTCTTCACCGGGTAGTTGATTTAAAACTTTTTTGGAAAATAAAGATTTATTAAGATTGTAGACGCCTGATAATTGGTTGAGAAAATGGGTTATATACCTAAAGCCCTTCTCAGGCGGCTTTACGTTAAGGGGAGCATGAAGGTTTCTGATGGTGTCTTGTCGTTTAAACTTCGGAACAATCTTGCAACCGCGCAGGTAGACTCTCCTATAAAGGTTCAGGTGGACGGCAAGGTTGTTGAGAAACAAAGCGTTGAAATCCTCCTTAACGGTAAACCTGTGACCTCAGATCCTACCCCTCAGGCCCCCCTGGAGGTCCCGGTGGGCAGCGAGCTCGAGGTGCGGGTAAGAGGCCCCTACGAGAAGGGCAGACACAAAGTCAGCGTGGAAGTCTCGATTAAGGGGTACGGAGTGGGTGCTATAGAGTTCGAGGACGAGGCGCAGTAAAGAGAACACTGCTTTAATGTTTCTCTTCTCTAAGATTGATTTCATATTTTTTATTATTATGATATATTTGCTTCAACACCTCATCAGGAAAGACAGGGCCATCCTTGCATACACGTAGACCGACTGGTTCCAATACACAGGAGCCACATACACCTACCGCGCAGCGCATATAACGTTCCATTGAGGCTTCGAAGGGGATGTTCTTCGATGATGAGAGCGTGAGAGCCTTTTCTATTAATGGTTCGGGCCCGCATGCATAAGCACGGTCGAAGCTCTCATAGTCGAGTAGCCTTTCTGTAGCCTCGGTCGCGAGGCCCTTGATTCCAAGTGTGCCATCATCGGTCGTGACAATTGTCCTGCAGTTGCGCCTAAAGGATTCGACGAGTAGTGCCTCTCTAAGCGTTTTGAAGCCTATTACCGCTGTACAGTTTACGTGGCTTTCAGCTAGTCTCTTTGCAAGGAAGTGAATGGGTGCTATACCGCTACCGCCGGCCACTAGAAGTGCTCTGGTTCCACTTGGTGGGAGAGTGAAGGGCTTGCCATAGGGGCCTCTAACGAAAAGCCTTTCACCTACCTTCACATTCTCGTAGATATGACCTGTCACTTTCCCTCTTCGAGTTATGGCTAGGAGTAGCTCCCCTGCTTCATAGTCCGCCACGCTTAGCGGTATTTCCCCTATGTCTGGAACCCACAGCATTATGAACTGGCCTGGGCTTGGAACGGCAAGGTTAACGCGAAGTCTTAGGATTACATTGTTCCCTTTGTGCTCAGCTTCAACGACTTCGGCTGGGATGTGCACTACTTGGACACCAGTTGCTCTAGGGCCTCTTCTCCGAATACTTCATCGCAGTAGACGCATCTTAGCTTGAGGGGCTGCTTGGACTCAACCTTGAGCCTTGGAGTCACGGGCTCCCTGGCATTGCTTATGCAGAGAGGGTTTATGCACTTTAGGAGGCCTACTATCTCGTCCGGTATCTGGACGTCTCTCTTCTCGACGACCTGGTAGTCCTTTATTATATTGATTGTAGCTGTCGGGGCCACTAGAGCTATCTTGTCTACCTCTTCCCGTTTGAGGAAGCGTTTTTCAATCTTCACTATATCTTTCTTCCCGAGCTTCTTGCTCTCAACGTTCATGACTAGGGCTACTGTCACATCCTCTTTACCCTTTATACCGAGTATCTTTAAGACGTCGAAGGCCCTGCCCGCCGGTATGTGGTCGATGACGGTGCCGTCCTTAATCTTCCTCACGATTAGCCTATCCTCCAACATCGATCACCCCTTCAATATGAGTTTGAGTAGAGCCATGCGCACCCACACTCCGAGCTCCGCCTGCTTAAAGTAGAGCGCGTGCCTCGTATTGTCGACATCATAGGCTATCTCGTCGACGCGTGGGAGCGGGTGCATAACAATCAGATCCCTTTTTGCCTTCTCAAGCATCTTCGCCGTAACAATGTAGCTCCCCCTGACCTTTTCATACTCAGCTGGATCGGGAAAGCGCTCCTTCTGGACACGGGTCACATAGAGGACGTCAAGCTCGGGTAACACGGCTTCAAGGTCATTCACCTCCTCATAACTAATTTTTGAGGATTCCAGTGTTTCCAGGACCTCGCGGCGTGCCCGGAGGATTTCTGGAGATATAAGGTATAGTTTCCTAGGTTTGAAGATTGATAGCGCCAGTATGAAGCTTGCCGCAGCACGCCCGAACCGTAGGTCCCCAAGGACGCCGTAGTTTAAACCGTCGATGACGCCTTTCTCCCTACGGATGGTGTAGAGGTCGAGCATGGCCTGTGTAGGGTGGTGTTTCCTGCCGTCACCAGCGTTTATAACTGGGGCCTCGGCTATCTCTGCCGCGAGTCTGGCAGCCCCCTCCAGCCTGTGGCGGACAACTATGATGTCGGCATAAGAGTCTAGCATCCTGATAGTGTCCGCCAGGTTTTCACCTTTCGCAACTGAGCTACGCTCCAGCTCGCCCAGGTCTATGTAGCTACCACCTAGCCTGAGCATAGCCGTATGGAAGCTTAGCCTTGTACGCGTACTGGGCTCAAAAAAGGCTGTAGCCATGATGAACCCCTTTAGTTCATTTTCGTAGCTGTGGGGGCTGGCTAGGATTTTGTCAGTCTCGGCGAACAACTCTTCCAGATCTGTCCTCGTGAAGTCAAGTATTGATAAGACATCCCGGCCCTTAAACACTCCCAGCCACCTCTAATATTCTTTTAAGAGTCGTAAGACTGTAAAGCTCGATCCCCTCACTCCTCAAGGCCTCCCGTGCCCCTTCCTCTCGGTCGACGACAACCAGGGCCTCTGCAACCTCGAGACCCGAGGATCTTAAAATACGTGCAGCCTCTATAAGTGACCCACCAGTAGTCGCAACATCGTCGATTAGAAGAACCCTTTGCCCCTGGTTATAGTCACCCTCGAGCTGTTTCATCGTGCCATGATCCTTCCTATCCTTTCTCACGTATATTAAGGGCCTACCCAATCTTAAAGCTACACCAGTTGCAAGCGGCAGGCCACCCACAGCTATCCCACAGATTACTTTGTGTTCAAGCATGCATGCTTTACGGGCCATCTCATCCACGACAAGATGAAACTCCGAGGGATGCGATGGAAGCTTCCGGAGATCAATATATACGTTGCTCGTCCTACCAGAGGATAACTTAAAAACACCCCTCTGCACGGCACCTATCCTCAACAACGCCTCTTCAACCTTCATGCCTCACCAACCTCTGAGCCCTCACTACTTTCTCTAGCTCCGAGAGGGGGTCTACCGAATAAATTACGGACCTCCCTATTATCTCGAAGTCCGCTCCGGCGGCGAGAGCGGAGCCCGGAGCCGCGCCCTGAACTCCCACACCCGGGGAAAGTATCACAGCGTCCTGGAGCATCTTCCTGACGCGCTTTATCGATTCTGGCTTCGTAGCTCCAACGACCACCCCCTTAAGCCCCAGCTTGGAGGCGTAGCCGGAGAGCTCATCGAGGTGGTGATCTACCAGGCTTTCCTTGCAGCTCATAGAGACGAGGCCAAAGACTTCCAGTTGGGTATGCAGGGGTTCTTCGATGCAGCGGGGGAATAAGTGGATAATAGCCCCGTCAAAACCAAGGTTTTCAATCAGCCTGAGCTCCTCCTGGACAACCTCATGTATGTCCGCGAGCTTGAAGTCGGCCAGGAAGTATAGCTTTCCTTTGAACTCCTCTATGAGTTGTTTTGTGCCGTCTGGACCTATCCTTAGAAAGGCAGGGAGACCCAGCTTGACCCCTGCAAGAAGATGCATCGTTTTTTCGATAAGCGCCTGCCACTCGGATAGGGGGTCAGCACGGGGAGCATAGTCTAGCGCTAGAATAACCCATGACTGCTTGTTTTTCCCAAAGTCCCTCAGATCCCTGGGCAAATGCCCGCTACAGCTTACTCTGTCAAAGCTAATAAATTTTTTCTGGGAGGAATTGCCCTCATGGCAAACATGAATACAATCGGTAGACGCATTGTTATCGGTGGGGAAGGAGGGAAAGCCATCACAAACACATAGCTAAAGCTTTTATCCTTACAAGTTAAAATTCCTAGGATCACGCTTGACGATAAGAGCGACGCTAACATTCATCTTTAATTCCGGTAGGCTCCTCCTGATAAGGAAGAAAGCAGGCTTCGGCGCAGGGAAAATAAACGGAATCGGAGGAAAGATAAATGACGGTGAATCCCCCTATGAGGCTGCCGCCAGGGAGGTACTAGAAGAAGTCGGGGTCAGCGTCTATGATCTAAGACACGCTGGTGTCCTCTATTTTTACTCGACCAGCCCTACACCGGACTGGGAAGTCTTTGTTTACACCACCAACAACTTTGAGGGACAACCCATTGAGACCGATGAGGCCTTGCCCGTATGGGTCTCCCTGAAATCCATACCTTTTGAGGAGATGTGGGAGGACGACAGACACTGGCTCCCCCACGTACTGGCCGGAAATAAAGTTGAAGGACACTTTTTCTTCAATCAAGACTACTCGAGGTTAAAGGGGTTTAGAATTTTAGTCTATTAAGGTTAGCCTCTCATCTACGATAAAAAGGCAAGACCAGACAAAAGTGTAACCGAGAAATATGCACTGGCAACGTCACTCAGTCTTCTTTTCTAAATAAAGTTTATCTGTTATTACCCGACCTTGAGAAGTAGATATGGGTATAGTTTACGTTGAGGGCATAGTTAAGTGGGAGGGTAAAGAGGAGAAGGTCAGGTTTCTTGTCGATTCCGGCGCAACTTACACTGTTCTCCAACGTAGCGTATGGGAACGATTAGGACTTACTCCAAAAAGATCAGTTGAGCTTGTCCTAGCCGATGGCTCGACAATATCTCGTCAGCTCTCCGAGGTTATAATAGAGCTTCCTCCCTACGGGGAATACTACACACCCGTAATTCTGGGCGAATCTGAAGATGAAAACTTGCTTGGCACAGTGACGCTCGAAATATTCGGATTGATGCTCGACCCCCTGAAAAGAGTTCTAAGACCAATTAGAGCAATTCTTAAATAAGTTACATAATGAATTTAGAGAAACTATCTATCCACTCAGAGAA
>NZ_JBMFLX010000069.1:0-6899 GCF_049970975.1 Infirmifilum sp.
TGCCTGCCGGGCTGTGCTGCGTGGTGTCTGCTCACGACCTTTGCTAGAAGGTCGTAATAGGCCTTCAAGGGCTCTTCAGACTCCTGCTGCGCCAGCCACTCTAACACTACTCCAACTACGTGCTCGTGGAAGGGAAACGTGAGCTCCTTCTTACCTCGCCACCTATAGTTTTTCTTGAATTCTTTGAGGTAGTGCCAGGAGGCCTTGCCAAGGTCGTGCAAAACACCGGCGCAGTAGGCCAGTTCAAGGGGGTCGAGAGCTTCGGGTAGCTTGTTGCCTAGAGCACTCTTTAAGACCTCTAGTCTGTCTCTAAATAAGCATACGATGGTCTCCGCAACGTCACGGAGGTGATTTTCGAGCGGGACGATGATTTGTTGCCCGCAGTCAGCGTAAGCGAGAGGCCAATTATTCTCAACTAGGTTGGGGCAGTCTACTGCCACAGTAACAACCCCTCCCCACGCTTGTAGCAACCCTCTTTTGCCTTCAAGTAGACGCCTACAAAGCTCTCGCCACGCCCGGCATTTGGGTACAACCCTTTGATCGCCTGGACAAGGTTGGCTTCCTTCAGGTTGCGAGTACTGTCTTTAGATGTGCGTTCTTCGAAAACCTCGCTGCCGTTAACGCGCTTCACTACTAAAACCTTGAGGTACCTGGACTCCCACCCCCTTTCCTTCTTGACCTCTGTTTCGAGGCACTTGTACCCGCTCCTCTCCTCGTACTCCATGAGCTTTGACAGCTCTACAGCCACCACCTCTAGATCTTTGTAGTTTACTGGTTTTCCGACGTCCACGTTGCCTACAACCACGGATACTAGCACGCCGCTCCTTGCTATGTGTTCCACGTACCCTTTTTCTAGTATGGTGGCGAGAGCGTCTGGTTGCGCGTCGCTCTTCAAGTAGCTTTCAAGAATTGTAGACTTAGACATGGCCGCGTATTTTTGGATCCCGCTCGCGCCAACTTCCTCGAGTAGCTCTGCGAAGCTCCTGTAGCCATCTCTGTTGCTGAGGAGCCTCCACTCTACTTCCTCCCCGCTTTTTAGGACTTCGCTTATTTTTTCAATCGAGCCACGCACGCGGTTCTCATCGTACACATTCGCGAACTCCTTAGCGACTTCATCGGGGGTTTTGCTTCTTGGCATGATTATATGGACTTCCGCCCCCCTCTCCTTGCACGTGCCGAAAAGCGGAGACGCTTCTCTACAAAGCCTTCCAGCCCTCTGCGCTAGGTTTTCCATTGGCGCTGGGTCTGTGAACAGCACTCTGCCTCCGAACTCTACCCCGGCCTCGATGACCTGCGTTGAGACTACTGCCCCACGGCGGTCTTTTAAGATATTTTCAATTCTCCGCAGTGCGTCATCCCTGTCCTTGTTGCTGAGCAGACCGTGGATGAGAACGACGTCGCCGCCGCACGCTTTTCTCCCTACTAGGGCTTTGTAGGTTTCGACGGCAGACTTCACGGTGTTCTTGATCACGAGCACAGGCTCTTCATTACAGTACTTCTCTACTTCACTGACCAAGTCGCTCGGGTCTACGAAGTACGTTCTCCAGTTTATTCGGTGGCTTTCCTCAAAGTAGCTGTCACATATACGTATAAGCTCGCCCTTCTTTACCAGCTTCTCCAGATTGTCCATTTGTGTGTTTCCGCAACCAACGTATATAATGGGGACCCTGCGGCCTTGCCCTTCCGCCATTTTCACGAGTTGCTCTATAATACTGCTGTGCATCGTGGCCGTTTCAACCACGAGCGGTAGATTTAAGTCTAAGAGGTACCTCAGCGCTGCGAGTAGGGCAATGTAGGAGTCCTCTTCGCGTCCGAAGGCGTCACCGCCGAGGTAGATGTGCGCCTCGTCGAGAACCACCGTGGAGGTGTTTATCGAGAGCTCGAGAGGATAGTAGTGGCCATGCGTTATGAATTCCTTTCCGAGGACTTTGAACATTTCTGCAACAGGGACTCTGTAGAGGTTGTAGACGAAGCTGTCGAGCGTCGTCACCACGAGCTTTTTGAGGAAGTAGGGGGACTTACCTTGAGGGTCAACGTCGTCCATAGACTGGTAGCCGGAGCCGTTGTAGTACTTCTTGAACTTCTCGAGGTAGATCTCCTTCACGAGCGCCCTGTAGGGGACGACGTGAATGAGCCCCGCCGCTATCTTCCTGCAGTAGGCCTCGTCGTAGAGCCACAGAGAGGCTAGGGTCTTACCGTAGCCCGTGGGGGCAATAAGCACTACTGTCCTCGTCTCAACGAACTTCTCTACTAGCTCCTTCAAGGCTTTTCGGGATCTGAAAAAACAACTGAGTTGTCCAGGGTATCCCATACAGAGACCCCGCTAGCTAGGCCAGCTTCGAGAGCAATTTTAACAACACAGCGTAGTCATTGACGGCATTGCAAGCCACTTTATCGTCCTTAGCGCACTCAAGGTAGAGCTTGTCGTAGACCCTTGAGAGCCTGGTACTGCACGAGGCCAGCGCGTCGATGAAAGACGTCTCTACGTAGGCGAACAAGTCTTCGATACAGCTAGCTATAATACTGTCGAGGTTTTCGATTTTATCCGCCAGGTTCTTGAGGTGGCCGATTGCTTTATCGAGGTACTTCACCAAGGCCAGTGCGCCCTTAGAGTCGAGCATGCTCAGTACGTGTGTAAGTGTTAGGGGTCTCTCCCACACGACCTGGGGTCTCTGCTCTACGACTATGTTGATCAGCCTGAACGCCTCTGGTTTATCGTAGAGGATGCTGGCCGAACTGATCAAGTTGTAGGTTTTGTATGCGTCGTAGGCGAGCATAGTAAAAGCCAGTAAAACCGCCAGCTCTAGGCTGAGGCTTTCCACCTGAGACGTATGTCTCAAGTAGCTCTCGATAGACGGCGTACCGCCGGCTTTTTGTCTCACGACAGCGCCCACGTGCATAAGTGAGTACATGAGAGGTGCTGCCGATAACGAAGCAGCGGACGCGTCCGGGACTAGGAATAAGTCGTATATCTTCTTCTCACCGTTGACGATCTTAATGACCTTTCCAGTGAACGATATCACGCTACCAGCTAAGGCGAGGTACAGCGACCCGACGTTTATCTTTTCTTTACTGACCATCACTCCTTCTTTATATGCTGAAAACACGTACGTCCTTAGTAGCATTGGCACGCTAGTGGTTGCTGCGGCTTTGTTCACTAAGCCCCCGTTCTGGTAGAAGTCTACAAGCGCGCTACAAAAGTCCTTTCCGGTAATGTTGATTCCGGCGTTCGCAATGATTTGTTTATCAGACGTATTACCAGCTTTATAGAGACCAGGCCTACTTCTCTTCACATCACATACATTAGTATCCAGGAACGCCGCTACCTCCCTGCATAGCGTGTCAAAATCGGATGCGCTGAGCCGCGCTGCTCCGGTTTCAAAGCCGATTAGGATCTCACTTTTTATGTGGGATGGGAGCTTGTCGTATACCGCTCCTATGGCCGCGGCCTGGAAGTACCTCCCTATGCTCCTCTCGCCGAGAATTTGGACATCGATTATGCTTGTAGAGCTCATGGCTAACCCCCACGAGACTGTATGTGCTTTCTAAGTCGGGAGTCTCGTGGGGTTCTATAGCTCTGCGCCAATACCTTTTTGGGGGTAGGAACTACTGTCATGGCTCATCACCACTACAAGTCCTTCGACTTCTGGGGCCTGTATTGCCCCGCAGGGTTCTACTAGCTTAAAGAGCGGCAGAACGTGTTCGGGTAGGGGGACTACGACATTATGCGATGCGAGCTGCGATGGCACGTAGTAGCGCTTCAACCTATAGCTCAGGTCTGGCATGGGTAGCTGGTGCACATAAGCCTGGTCAAGAGGGTCTACGCACGTGCTGTCAACGTAGAGCCAGGTTCGGAACTTGTCCCCGGGTCCAAGCAACTTTACGTTCTTAACGTACATGGACCTCGAATAATCGACTGCTAGAAAGCCCTCTTTACTCCCTAGCCTCACAACGCCGAATGGGGCTTTCTCGGCAACAGCGTCTAGCTTCTCAAGCTGTATCCCCAATTCCTTAGCTAGCTTATAACCGTCTATAGCCCACGCCAATCCAACTGTCACGCCTGGCGCATACGTGGCCCCGACCCCCTGTACCGGCATCGCCCTCGGGATAGCGCTTTCAAAAGGCTCCGTCTTTATTCTCCCGCGTTCCGTGTCGCCCTTGTAAGGGCTGGCTATGATTCTCCCAGGCTCCTGTGCCGTTGCGAGGCCCGTGCGGTGGGGGTGCGCGCGGACCCCCGCCGCGGCCGCTATCGTCGCCTCTAGGAACACCTTCATGGTCGACGATATCAACCTCCCATCCCCCCACTTGACCTCGCTTTCAGCGTTGGGATTCAGCCCCAAGATCCTAGCAAGTGGGTACGCGAAAGCCCCCACAACGGTAGTGGGCGGGGGGAGCACGTATGCCGGCTGTGCGGCCGAGGCCCCCCTGTGCCTGACTACAAAGCCCCACGAGAGGAGGGCCTCGGTGTAAAAAACCCTAACTGCGCTCAAGGAGACCATCTGCTGCTACACCATGAACAGTAAGTCGAGCAACTTAGCTAGCTTGTCCCTGGCCTTCTCTAAGGCTTCCGTATGCGTTGAGGCTTTCTCGAACGTCACGTCTTTCAGTTGACCCGATACTGTTGGTTCCTCTAAACCCTCTCCATTATAGGCGAATATGTTGATGGTCTCTTTACTGCCCTTTTCGTTGAGGATCTTTGTCAGCGACACGGCTCTCTCGTACGTCTTCTTGATGTAGTCCCGCGTAATGCCGGGGCTCGTGACGAACTCTACCGGCCCCTTGCTCAAGGAGGCGACTAAGCTCTTGACTTCCCACACTGGTGTGTACCTAGACCGCTTGGCCCCGAAGAGCATGCCGTCGACCATAGCTATGAGGGCGTCAACTGCCGCCTTTGCCCTTTCGGGTGCCTGCTTCTTCAGGTTTTGGTCTGGCTCGCCGTAATACAGCCTAGAAATATCGCTTGCAACGAGCTCGGCTGAGAACGTGTAGACGGCTGTACCGCTCTCGATGTAGAAGAGCTTCTGAGCCTCCGCAAGCCCGGGTGGCGAGTACCTCGTGTGGAGCTGCGGCACAACTGCAACACCGCCGCCTTCTATGGCGTCGAGTGTTGGGAGCATGTAGCTGAACCTGATCGCCGAGTTCCTCTTCACGGTCTTCGGCGTGTAGAGGAAGCCGGCGACGTCGGCGACCACGCTAGCCTTCACAAACGCCTTTTCTATTTCAGCAGCGTCGGCACTCTTGAGCCATTGATCAACACTTGCTGAGCCTATGACTCGCGCGAGGTCGCCACCATAGAACTTTGTTACCACGGTGTCGTCCGAGAACTTCAAGAAGTAGCCTAGCTCGTCCATTTTAGTTACGGGTAGACCCCTTTCCTTGGCTATTTGTGCTAGGAGTAGCTGGTAGCTGTGCGCCAGTGACTCTCCGCTGACGGCTGGGACGTATACGACTGTATAGCCGTTTTCGGTCTTCAAGACTACGGGGGCTTTGCGGTGCCTTGTATAGTTGCCAACGGCCTCCGCCATGTTCAGCGCTTCAGCGTTAACGGCGACCCTAACCGAGAGGGAGAGCGACAAGATCACGATCCCACCCTACTGCTGTGCCTGTGGAGTTGGCTGTTGTTCTTGCTGAGCGGGCTGGCTACACTTAAGCTCATCCCTGACCACTGGTATCTTGGCGTACGCCTTTAGCGCGATTTCCCTTGACAGCTTTATCATCTCCACCCTAGTCGACTTGCTGAGCTTGTCGAGCATCGCTGACACGGCTTTTTCAATACTATCTCTGTCAATGCTTGGGCACTGCACGCCCAGGTTCTTCTCTTTGTCGTAAACGACGCACTTGGCCTCTTCTAGGCAGTTGGTGTAGTAGGCCCTGATGGCATCCCTCACGGACTCCATGAGGGTTACTTCGTCTATGGCGTTGCCAATTCGGTCTATGTAGCTGTAGTCGCCTACCGCTCCAAGGAAGGCGAGTATCTCGATTATCTCCGAGTACATTATTCCACCCAGGGCACCCTTGGCCCCACTATTTACTCTGTAGCTGCCCCCTTATAAGCTTTTCTCAAGTGGTAGAATCATACAATAAATCGGAACAAGATCGGTCATGAATGAAGTTCCAAAACCCGAAACACTACTCCCTGCACGTTATAGTTGCGTGCGGCTTGCTCGAGTAAACCCCCGCGGCGACCTCCTGGACAAGCCCGGACTCCATTAGCTCGGTAAGCCTCCTGTGGGCGGTGGACTTGGGCAAACCCGCTTCCCTGGCGATCTCTGAGAGCTTGGCTCTCCCGGCCTCTAGGGCGCTCACTATTCTAGCGCTCTTCTCGTCGAGCCTGAGCTTCTCGGCCAGTACGCTCGGGTCGACCCGCATTTCGCAGTCAAAGCCCTCACCCTCGACCACCACACTCACCTTTCCGGCGAGCTCCCTGGGTAACATTAGCGCTGCCACGAGGAGAGCTACGACGAGCATTCGCGGGCCGCCCGTCAAGTAGAGCTCTAACTCCTGGGCTTCAGAAGCGGCTTTGAGCAGCGTCGAGTAGACAGACCTCAGCATCTTCTCATCGGGTACTACGGGCTCTAAGGCGCACTCCACCCTCAACGATGTGCAGATTAGTGAGAGCGTAGCAAAGGCCTTCTGTACCCTTTCAAAGCCTCTAGCAGTCCTGAGCGCTAGCAACAAGACTTTATCGAACTTGCCAGAGGTCATCTCCCTAAATACGAAGTCTATGTCGAACCCAAAGCTGGCGACTAGATAGCGCATCGCCCACCCCACATTAATTGTCTGAAACACCCAGTTATAGCCTGATCGAGTAGCCGCGACACAAACGCTCACGATACAGCATGCTCGCGGACGAGCATTAGAGACTGGGGCTCTTCTCGAGCTACTTGTGGCGCTCCCCG
>NZ_JBMFLX010000070.1:0-6892 GCF_049970975.1 Infirmifilum sp.
GGAAGTAGCCTGAAGGGCGTGTTTAGAAGCGTTTCAACACAGTTTTCCAGGATGAAGGGGTTACAGGTTTGCAACGGGCTTCCCGGGGATACATGCATGGATCATAAATTCACGGATCTAGGCGATGAAACGCTTCTAGAACATGTTCAAGAGCTTTTGAAAGATGGTGACAAGGTTGGAGCCTTAAAAATATTTAACGAGAAGGCCTGTCTTATGTGTAAGATATTTGGGGCGCCTTCATTCAGCAGTCACGTAGAGTTCTCGGATGCTTACCCTGTTAACGATAAGGGCGAGGTTGTAGAGGTTCCAGTAGGGGTTCGGACGGGAGTTGCTATCAACCGCAGAACGGGGGCTGCCCAGCACAGAGCCCTCTACGAGGTCGAGTATGTTGAGCCGGGGGCAAGGTTCCGCTTCAAGTTGAAATCTACAAACCTTCCTAATTACGCCTTGGGGGTTCTAGCAAAGACTTTGAGAATGCTTGACGAGGGCTTGGTCAGGATAGGTGGATTCAAGACTCGTGGATTCGGGCTGGTGAAGATCGAGAACCCTGTGTTTCTCGCAAGAGGTTTAACGGTTAAAGAGAATAAGCTATTACCTGTAGAAGAAGGAGACATCGAGGTAGACTTGTCCGGCCTGGCAACCACGGCTGGGGGGTGGCTAAGGGCTGAAAATGAGTCAGCCTGGAAGGTTCTCGAAAGGCTTGAATCGGTGTGGGATTCATGGCGGAAACCGTAAGAGTTTTGAGGTCGCCACCACGTCCCCGGGACAAAATAGAGGATTTAAGTGGCGTTATGAGGGTCGCGGTTCGCGTTTGCTCGAAGCGTGATGGATGCGGCGTCGACAGCTACCTTTTCGTGGGAAAGGGTTTAAAGGCTGTCAAACTCAAACCCGAAGTATTGAAGAGGCTGGCTTCCGACAGTGGTCGTCGAGGTCGAGGAGACCTCACAAGGCTCGTCGAAGAGCTCGAGAATGAGTTGAATTTTGAGGCTGAACAGTTCTCGTCACGCGTCGACTCGCCCGTGCTACCTGGCTCTACGATCAAGGGTAACGTGAGGGCCCGGATAGAGCTCAGCTTTGTCGAGAAAAACGGTTTTGTGAGGACTTGCCTAATAGTGGCTAGTGATTTACCCATAAGGCCACCCAATGTGGGGCAAGAGGGGTGGAGGCACTTCAGGATCTGGTCACGCTCTCTAAGCTTCAAGAGGGGGTATGCTTGCAGGTACTCCGAGGAACATCCAGCGGTGTGTCTCACCTGTGATTTATTCGGGACTACGGGTCTTGCGGGGCTCGTAGAGTTCAATGACTTAAAGATGGAGGGAGGACAGCTGGTGGAGATAGAGCCTTTCGAGAACGAGAAACTTGTAGCGGCGGCTCCGGGCACAGTCTTTAGGGGTAGTATTTTCTTCAAAAATTTAAAGCCGGAGGAGCTTGGCCTGATACTATTCGGAATGGGTTTGAGAAAAAGCCATGTTGGAAGGCCAGTCTTGCTAGGGAAGCACAAGTACGCCAAGCAATCGAAAGTGGTTATGGGGATAGTTCGATACGAGTTGGAGGCCCTTTCCCTCGCCCGCTTCTCTAAACGCCTAGAGCTTGCCGGAGAAGTCCTAGAGCCGGGTTCGACTAGGCAGGGTCCAGGTCTCGACAAGCTTGTCGCTGTTCTCATTGATAAAGCCAAGACCGCGTTTAAGGATGAGTTGATTGATGTTGACGAGGTGGGGGAGCTTGACAAGCTTAATGCTTAACTTTGTTGAGGAATACCCCATCTATAGGGGGCTTCGAGTTCCTCTATGGGTTGACGGGAAATTAGTGCGGGTCAGGAGGGTCAGCGACCTGGACAAGAAGGCCTTCAAAGAGATGCTCGAGAAACTGCGCGAAATACTTGTGGATTATTCCAAAAGTCTCGACGCCAGCGGTGTATCCCCGGATGAAAAGCTTGAAGCCATTGCAGACGCCTTAACAATCTTCCTCAAAGCCCCCCTCTTTATTGAAACCTCTGAGGTAGCTCCCACGCCATTAAAAGCCTACATGCTCTATCTGATGATTCCAAACTTAATTCCCAAGTTGGTAACTGAGAAACTTACAGAGTTGGCCGATGCCCTTTACACACTGCGTGAGATTCAAGTCCCGAACTATGTAAGAGAGCTTGCCTCACCAGAGCTATCTGAGCAATTAACTAGGCTATGGATTGCTCTCCCTGCGGACACGAGGCCCGGCTATAACACCTCGAGCCTCTTCGCACACACCCTCATGACCGCGGCGCTAGCGTGGGTACTGGCAAAAAATGCGGGAATGCAGGGAAAAGAGCTTCAGGAGTTGAGAATTGCTGCTCTACTCCACGACATCGGTAAGCCGGTAAACCCCCAGAGGCACTGGGAGGAGTCCGTGAACATCGCAAAATACTTGTTAAACGGCATAATTGATTCCACATCTTTACAGAAAATCCTTGAGATTATTCAAACTCATCACACGAAAGCTGATCTTCCAATAGTCCAGGCTGACAGGCTTGCAGCCTCCGCTGACCGGCTTGCCGAAGCCGTAGAGGAAGTGCTAGGCGAGAAACTTAGAAAGCTCGAGGAACGCTTAAAAAGTGACCGGAACTCCTGGGATTTCTGGAGGAAGCTCTACGAGTCAAGGGAAGAGTTTGCTCGCGAGGAACTGTTCAAGGAGGACCCCATCAAAGAACTAACGGAGGAGTTCCTCGCCAAGGCCAAGCCTCCAAGCAGTGGAACGCAAACCAATGGTATCTCGCTGGTAATCATAGACGTCGCGTCTATACAGGACTTAATTACGAGGAGCCAGGAGATCAGGGTCATGGCTGCAGCTAGTTACCTTGTAGATCTAGCTGTTTACGCGCACATACCCATGCTCCTTAAATCCAAGCTCGGTATTCCTCCAGAGGCTATACTCTACGCTGGTGGTGGAAACATACTTCTCATAGTACCCACGCAGTTGGTTGAAAGCGTTGAAAACCTTACCCGTGATTATCAGAAAAACAATCCATTAAAGCTTGTTGCGGCCTCCACCATTTTTACCGATAACTACCGCGCAGCGTCAAACAGGCTTTCTACTGAGCTATTCAAGAAAAAGTATAGCATCAATCTTGGCGGCAAAATATCTCTTACAAGTGGAGAAAAATTGTGCCAGATGTGCTACAGAGAGTTCGCCAAGCGCAAGGTCCAGACACCTGAGGGGGAAAAGGAAGTCTGTGACACTTGCTACGACCTATATTCTCTCGGATCGCAAACGCATTTCAAGGCAAAGTGGTACTCTAAAATTAGAATTTTAAATTCAAGCTTTAAACCAGCAGATGTCTTCAACAGTGACTACAACGAAGTATCAAAGACCTTGCTAGAGCTAATAGCTGGTCACCAACCAGAAGAGTTTGCCAGGAAAAGCTCAGGGAGAACACTGCTACGCGACTACGCGGTGGTAAAAATCGATGGGAACTCCATAGGCAGCTTCATGTCTGACTCCCTGAGCTTCTCCGAAATTATAGAGAAGAGTTTTAGAATTGATGTCTCGCTCAAAAAGGCGTACGCCAAGGCTCTCGAACTCCTATGTAACGGCGTAAAGGATGCCGCACAAAAGATGCCTCAACTCGCTTCCCAGAGCTCAGGTCTCTGCGAGAGGGAGGTCGCCCGCGTCTATCTAGGCACCATTTATATGGGAGGAGATGACGGGCTTTTACTGCTTCCAGCCTGGGCGGCGATCCCCTTCGCTCATTTCATGGCTGAGGAGTTCGCGCGTGGCCTAGGCCTGTCCAGGGGGCTCACCGTGGCTGTGGTTGCTGGACCTGCACGCATGAGTATCTGGTCCCTGCTAGACAGCGCATCCAAGCTTATGGATCTCTCTAAACAAGTGGTTAGAAGGTATTCTCAACAGGATAATAAAGCGTTAAGCGCGATAGTCTTTGATGTCTATGACTCTGGATCACCCTCCGGGGCTTTCGCGGAGGAGCGTTTCAGGCGTAGCTCTAGAAGGTATCAGGGCAAAGTTTATGGGAGAATTACCCTAGATGAGGGCATTGATAGTTCTCAGCCCTTCCTCGTGACTGAATCAGTTTTCCTTAAACGGGAGCCCCCAGAGCTCTGGAGTGGTCTTGGTGGTGTAGTAATGGACATCAAGCCTAACGAGTGGACGGATGACGAGTCGATTAGGGTTCACACGGAGGCCTTCACCAAAGCCTTTCTGGTCACAACAGACTCGGAAAAGAAATACGATGACGCTAAAAGAGTCGCAGTTCTCAAATCCGCTTTGAATAGCGCGTGGCGTGAGGCTTCAGGCTCGAAGCACTGGAGGGAAAAGCTCGTCGTATACGTTTCAAGGCAGGCTAAGAGGGAGGTTAAGGCAGGCTATTATGAAAAACTGCAAAAAGTCCTTGTGGACTCCCTTTTATCCGATACCCCATCTGTTCCGATTGCCGACCTGTTAATCTTGCTCAAGCTCGTGCGGGGTGGTGCATGGTGATAAAGTTCAATCTAGAGGTTAGGGCTGTCACACTACTCACCGTTGGAATGAGCATGACGGACGTGCTTGGAGCCGACGTGGTAGTGGCTAGGAAAAATACACATAATGATAAAGTCGTCCCCTACATACCGGGCCCCAGCATGAAAGGAGCTGTGAGGACCGCGGCAAGCAGAGTTGCCCCCGCTTACGGCTTCAGTAGTTGCGGACAGATAGAGCCCAGTAGGATAGAGGAAGCCCATAAGGCGATGAACGGGCCCTGTGATGTATGCAGACTGTTTGGCTATCCATCTCAAAACCTAGAGGGGCAGTCAAAGGTATACTTTACCGACCTAAACCTGTCAACTGAGAACTACTCTACCATCCTGATCACGAGGGTCTCGCTCGACGACAAAACCCTCTCTGCGAGGAGCCATGCCCTCTACACCGTTGAACACATCATCCCGGGTACTCTCTTCAGAGGAGAGGTAAGGGTCAGCGAGGACGCGAAAAGTCTTCTACCCCTTCTTCTACTAGGGCTTGCAGAGCTTAGACTGGGAAGGATAGGCAGGGGCTCCCTGGTAGATCTACGAATAGACGACAAGGGCGAGCTTGAGCCGCATCTAGGCCCGCAGTGGAAAGGCCTCCTCAACGCTTTAAGGTCATGGTTGTGGGAAGGGGTGGTTCCATGAAGTTATACGAGGTTAGATTAAAGCTGAAGAGCCCCGCCATCATAACTAGTAGGAGAACAGAGAGAGGATTCGTCAGGCCGCCACCCTGGATACCTGGCTCGACGATACGCGGAGCGATCCTAACAGCCCTTCTCCGCGATGGCAGGATAGACTGGAAGACTGTTGAAAGCGAGGCCTCAAATCCCACCTTCCTGGTCAGCCACGCCTACCCTGTCATAGACGGCGTTAAGAGCATCCCTGCGACACCCTTCATGATGGAGGACAGGAGCAGTGGCAGGATACTAGATTTCACGCGCAAAGCTGTTGAAGACATACTTAACGAGGGAGACTTTAATCTCGATTTCTACCAGGGATTGAAGGAGGCCCCCAAGCCTGTCTTCGGGAGCATAGTCTACAAATCCCATGATGGTTTAAGGCGCGCCCGCATACCAACGTTTAGGTCAACCTCGGTAGCCATAGATAAGGCCCGGCGGACCTCAGCTAGAGGAATGCTCTTCGACTACGAGGCAATAGCTGAGGGCACGGAGTTCTGGGCATACATGGCGGCACCAGCCTCGTTTAACGAGAGGTCTCTAGAGGTAGCCGTGGGCAGGGGACAATCGAGAGGCTTCGGCTGGGCAACCCTCGAGCTACGTCCTGCAAACATTAGTCTCACCGCGGGCAGGAGGGTTCTCGTCGCAATATCCCCCCTGACGCCAGTCCGAGTACTTGAAGGGGACGGGTGCACTATAACGGTTGAGAAAGCCTGGGGAAGACTTGAGAAGACACTGACAGGCTACGACGTCCTCCGTGGCAAATTCAAGCCTATAGTAGAGGTAGCCCTTCCCGGCTCCCTGGTCTTGTCAGAGATTAAAGGCGAGTGCAAAGGGGTAGAGGCTGGAGTTCCCCTACGCATAAAAGATGAGGTCATCGCCGGGGTGAACGCCTTCATGCCCATAGAGGAGTATTTTGAGATTACAGGTGGTTGAAATGGTCTACGCGAAGTTTGTAGGAATAATAAACTTCGTTGCGGATACACCCTTCAACATTGGCGGACGCAGGGAGGCAAACAGGCTTTACACCCTACGCTTGAACGACCGCCTATTAATCCCCGCCTCGACGTGGAAAGGCGCATTTCGATCAATCGCCGAGAAAATAGCTAGAACGATGAGCCTAACCGGCGTCGAGAAAACAGCGGTAGAGGTCGCAGCAAGCGCTCACGACGTCTCCGAACTCATCGGGAACATTACCCGCAGCCACGCAGACCTACTCGAGAAGTTCAAGACAGAACTAGAGAACAGGGAATGGTCCCAGTTCCCCGAAGCCGACAAGGTTCTACGAGAACTAGGCTACAGGGACGAGGACCTCGCCAGCGAGTCTCCTGAATGGCTGCTAGCACAATACCTACTATACCACTGCCCCATCGGAAAACTATTCGGCAACTGGGTCCGCGCCGGCTCCCTCCTGTTCACCGACACTCTCATACAGTCCAAGCTCCATACACGACCCGGCGTCGGCATAGACAGGGCGAGCGGCACGGTCAAAGAGGACGTACTCTACTTCGTCGAAACATCAACACCAGGCCTTAAGGTACAGCTCATACTCATAGGCGACATAGATGCGAGGGCCTCAACACCCTCAACACTCCTAGCTAGGACACTACAGGCCATAAAAACCATAGGACTCTCACTCGGAGCCCGTAAAAGCGCAGGCCTAGGAGCCCTCTCCATGCTATCCGCGGAATTCCACACCGTCGAGCTAGGCAAAGACCCAGAACT
>NZ_JBMFLX010000071.1:0-6825 GCF_049970975.1 Infirmifilum sp.
AACCTCGAGATTACCCCGAATGGCAGCATCATGAAGCGGTGTGGAACCGTAAACGTCCTTAGCGTCAACATTTGGGCCATGCTCGAGTAAAAGCCTCGTGGCTTCAATGTTACCACTGAACGCGGCCAAGTGGAGTGGTGTTCTGCCAAGAATGTTCCTTGCGTTGGGGTTTACCCCTTTCTTCAACAGTTCTTTAACCCTCGCCACGTCACCCGACGAAACTGCTTCTAGTAGTTCCTTCTCGAGGCTCACGATATATTTGTGGCATGATTCAAATTAAACATTTTCCTGTATTGTATCGGTTTGGAAAACTGCTCTGCGTGGTCGGGAAGCTGAAGCTCAGGCGGGGCTCTTTACAGCTTGGCAATTGTATGATTTGCGGTGAGGGGGATCATATATGTGTGATGAAGAGGACGCTGTGCCTGAGCGGGCAAAAGTATTTATTGAATGTATGTTTTCGTGGTATTGATGGGCGGGGTTACTCTAGGTGCGGCTTTCGCGCTTGGGGTTCTTTATGGGAGGAAGGCTGGCGCAAGGCCTGTAGAGGTTCCTCCTAGGATAGTTTACCTGCCGGCTAGTAGGGCAGGTGTGGAGGGGGGTGGTGTGTTGCCAGTGGATGTGCTTAGGGAGTATGGCTTGGTTGGGGGGGTTGACGAGGTTTTGAGGAAGGCCGAGGAGTACTTTAATGCTTTGAGGGCGAGGGATGAGAGCTTGTGGGCGCTTGCCCAGGCGTCTAGGCTCCTCAATGAGGGTAGGATATCTCCTGCCACATATCGTGAGGTGACGTGGCGTCATATGAGGAGGCTTGTAGAGAGTTCTAGACAGTGTGAGGTGCTGGAGGGGGAGCTTCGGCGGGCTATCCGCGAGGCTGCTAGGGCTGGGGCGGCTGGCTCGCGTGCCGCTCTGTCGTCTGAGTCTTTACCTGTTTGAGTAATAGCTCGTGGATTTTCTTCCTGTAGAACTCCTCTGTTATTTCGCCTTTTAGCAGCATCTTGTCGTAGTCTAGGATCTCCTCGCTATGGAGAAGGGGACCAGTTATGCCTAAAATCTTTTTGAGCTCCTCTGCGAGCCCTGTTGATAGGGGGTCACTGGAGTTGTAATGTAGTTCTCCTGTTTTTAGGTTTATCAAGATGTAGAGGGCTGGGCGAGAGGACCCCTCGGCCTGCCTTACCGATGATGGATCCCAACCCGTGGGGGATGCTAGAACATATATTGAGGGGGTGTCTTCGGCGGGCTCGGGTAGCTCTAGGCTTTTCATCACGCCGCCTATGCTTGCGGGAACGTCGTCTCGTCCTCTCTCATAGAGCACTTTGAGCCTGGAGTAGCATCCTACGTGGACTCTTAGTATAGTCTTTTTCAGGAGGCCTCCTCGAGAAAAGGTGTACTCGATGCGGAAATTCTCGGGGATTTCACGCCTGGGCTGAGCCGTCTTCTTGAGTATGCTTTTTAACTCCTCGTCTTGGATCGTCTCTGTTTTCTTTGAGAGATCTGCGTCTGGGAATGGGTTCCAGGAGCGTAACGCTGAGTCGACTGCTAGCTTGAAGTTGTCGACAAGCTTGACCGCTGCTTCGACTGTTATGACGTATTGGAGTTCGGCAGGCTTTGCTTTCCGCACGATGAGGTAGCTTCCCTTGTCGTCCTCGATTACAGCTGAGGGGTCTTCGAGTATTACTGTGGTGTCTCCTTGGAGGATGTAGGGTAGGTCTTCAACAAGGACTGGTTTGGGGAACTCCTTTTTCTCGGGGAATTTCTCGCCGATAATCTTTCCGATAAACGCTGCAAGGGCGTGGGAGGCTATCTGTGAGAGTATATCCTCGAGGTTGAGCTGGGGGGCTGCCTCCTTGATTGGTAGTTTTTCTTCTTTCTGTGGCTCTGGAGTTTCCCTCTTTTGTGGCTCCTGAGCCTTCTCCACTATGAGCTTTATTGGGGTTATCTCTTTCCTGTAAAGGTTTCCTTTGGGGTCGGTAAAGGTTATTGGCTCGAGTTTTATGACTCCGCTGTCAGGTACAGTTGCTTTCAGGTTTGCCTCGTATTGTTCTCCGCTTTCCAGTGTGAGGGGTGCTTGGCTTCCTGGGATGTTTATCTTGAGGGGGACCGTACCAATGTTTCTGAGCGTTAGTTTGACCTCGACCTCTTCTCCTACTCGAGCTTTATCTACCAGTGGGGAGGCCTCGACCACGAGCTCGGGTTTATAGGGATTTACGCTTACTTGCTCTTCTACAATTATGGGAGATGAGCTTTCTCCCTGGATCTCTAGCTTTGCCGTGATCTTCTTGGGGCCTGCACTTCTAGGTTTCAATCTGATGTCAAGGCATGTTTCTTGGAGCTCGGGGACGACGAGGCTATGGGTGGGCGCGTCAACCTCGAAGTCGCCAGAGATGCTGATTTTGGCTTTAAGGGGGACGACGCGGGGGTTTTTCACGGTTATTTGGACTGCCAGCTCTCCTCCCTCCGTAACTACCCGTGAGCCCAGATTGAGTGAGAGTAATGGGGGGCCGCTTAGCGTTTCACGTGCTCTTAGGATTCTGTGCTCTATTTTTTCCGTGAACTCGTTCTTCATGTAGGGTGGGAGCTTTTCCATGCAAGGGTCGTTTACTAGGCGTTCTAGGTCTCCTAGGCACTTATGAATGATGTCTTGTCCATGCACCTTGACTTTACGGATAAGCTCGTCTTCTTTGCCCTCGTCCAAAAAATCACATGATTCTAGCAGTTTGCGTACGAATTCTTTTAAGTCACACTGAGACACACTAAAAATGTTGTAGAGTGAGAGATTAATTTTTCGTCTAATAGTGTGGATATGATCAGTCCCCCTGCTACCGATCGGGTGAAGGTAGAGAAGTTAGACTTTTAAAAAATTTTTCGCTTGTCCCGCCGGAAGTTTAAGGATTGGCCGGGGTTCCCATGGATCATGTACTTAAGGACTTGTTATTGTTTCTTCTGTTTATCGAGGAGGTAGGCTAGCGTGTAGATGTATTGCTCCCGTGTGATAAGGCCACTCTGGTAAGCCTTGCGTAGCGCATCAAGAATACTAGCAGAGGGGTTGCCGCCCGGTGAGAGGAAGGACATAGCGAGTATTCCAACACCGAGAAAGCTTTGCAGGATTTCCACCATGCTTTCGACGCGCGCGTTTAGGTTCTCCGATTCCAGAATCGAGAGATAGTTTCTGTACCGGTCTAAAGCATCCTCGCCGGGTGCTTGGATCTTTTGTTTTCCGAGTCCAGCTAGGGCTCTCCGTGAGTCTATGATGCCGTGACCTTGCGCATACTTATCAGCTTGGAGTGATCTCGCTGAAGCTATTAGTGAGGCAACAATGTTGGAATAATTGTCTTGTGGAGGGTATCCTCTTTCGGCTGAAGCTTCAAGGAGGAGAGCTATAATTCCCGTCACATGGGGTGCAGCCATACTCGTTCCACTAAGATAAGCATGTAAGGGGTCAATTTTTCCCTTGTGAGAAATATCGGAGGGAAAAGTGGAGACGATACTTACTCCGGGAGCTACGAGCGTAGGCTTAATTTCTCCAAGAATCTTCTCGACTCGTTGGGAGCCTCTCGAGCTAAAGCTCGCTATTAAGCCCTGCTTGTCCACGGCACCGACAGCTATTACACCAGGTATAATTGCGGGTGATTTTATAGTCTCGGGGGCAGGTCCTTCATTCCCAGCAGCGGCGACAAATAACACCCCCCTCCTGATCCATTCCAAATACTTTGAGGCGAACTTAATCTCCGCTTCCGAGGGTAACGGGGTATGCCCCAAGCTCAAGTTTACCACCTGAGCCCCAGCGACTTCAACAGCCCACTCTATACCGGCGAAAATGTCGTCATCGTAGCCCCATCCATCCTTATTTAACACCTTGGAGTTAATCAGGCTAGCGTCAGGGGCAATACCTGAATAGATTTCGCCGCGCCCCGCGATTATGCCTGCGACATGTGTTCCGTGCCCATCAAGATCGTCCACAGGCTCATCTTCGACAAAGCTTCTAGATGCTACAGCTCGGGGGAGTTCGGGATGGCTCGGATCTATTCCGGAGTCTACCACAGCTACCTTGACCCCCTTGCCCGTGTAGCCTTGCTCCCAGACAAAGGGGGTCTTGATCATTGGGACGCTTGAAATTAGGAGGGCTTTGGACCTAGGGACTGGTTCAACTCTTCTGATCAACTTTGCTAGAGCCTGCTCAATCAGATCTAAAATGCTCTTGACTTTAGAGACGGCTGAAATGACTCCTAGCTCAGGGAATACTCGAATAGGTGTTATGTCCTTTTCATGAAGAGACGAAATGGGGATACCGAGGGCATCTAGTGCCTTGGAAAGGGTTTTCTCGCCTGGATTCCACGAGGCCTCCTTCACCTCATGGGTACTCGAACTGAGAATAAGAAAAGATTTCACGGCTTCGTCTTCTCTTCGGGCGAGAATTTCATAATGAACCTTCATGTAAGCTTCCTGGCTCACCATAAACCTTTCCCTCATGCTTCTCTTATTGTCTTGCCTAGCGCTTTGGCTTTAGGAACAGGCTCTACCTTGATAACATTGTCAGACTTAAGTAAGGAGATTAATCCTTCAAGGGTGCACTCGACACTAAGAATATTCAAGTCCTTAAACTTTCTCAAGACCTTTACGCCCTCTATTTGGGGCGGGGGGGTATCTGAAAAATAAACAAATAACCTTTTCTGGGCTAGATCTTTCAATTTTTCCTTGACTTCTCCTTCAGATGTGCCGAGCTTTTTTGAAAACGCTGAGAGCATCTCGGGGGAGATGTTCTCTAAAATTTTATCACTAGACATCATGATAATATCAAAGCCTAGGTATTTAAGTTTTTTAGGATGAGATAGCGTCCTAATTAATTAATCAAAGTTCTTGGAGAAGCAGAGGTTAAAGAGGGGAACTATGCTAGGATTGAGAAAAATCTTAAAATTCTGTGTTTAAGAGGTATGTCTTCTCTTTAGTTCCTGCACAAGGATTTTTGCTCTTTGATAGCGGTCTGGCGGCATCTTTCCCTGCAGGTATAGTTCGTCCAACTTCCTTTCAATTTCCTGGATTTGCGATAGCGTTAGCTGTTGCTTGGAGCTTTTCTCGTCAAGATATTTCTTGAAGTTTTCATACATTATGTTACCTAGTGCATATCCCACTGCTAATCCTAAAGGAGTCGCGACTAGCTCGGGTATTGCTGAGGCGCTTTTCTTGGGGGATCTGATGCCCGAAATTATCAAATAGATCCCGATAAGGAACATTATTAAGCCTGCAGCTGGAAAAGCTCCTAGTAATCCAGATGTTATCCAACCCCATACTCCTGATCCGAGACCTAGAACAGCTAAGATAATGCCTATAACTATTTTTAGGTTCATTACCTCACCTTATAGCTATTAGGATTCTTTGCTTCTTTTGTTCAAGCTGCTGAAGCTTCTCACTAATCTCGGCGTTTTTGCGCCTGAATTCTTCTTCGGTGATTTTGCCTTCGACCCAGGAGGACTCAAGTTTTCTTATAAGCTCCTTGTAGTGCTCGATGTCTCTTTCCAGATCCTCTAATTGTTTCCGATAGGATTCAGTTTCAAAATCAGCTCTCGGTGGAGTAACAGGAGGGGGCTGGTACTGGGTAGGGGTAGCTGGAGGCGGGTGGTATACTGGCTGCTGAATTCTTTGAAGCTCTTCATGAATTATTCTCCTGAGGGCTTCATCCTGGGAGAGTTGTTGAGTGACTTGAGGAGCTAAGGGTGCTGCTCGGCTAGCCTCTATTTCTCTCAGCAAGGCTTGAACTATTTCCTGCTCGCTTGCATTCGCTCTTTGAAGCTGCGGAAGTTTTTGTGAAAGAAAGTTAGCTACAACAGCGTAGATTGCTCCCTTAGTGGCTTCCTTACCGAGCCAAACGACAAGTTTCCCGGTTAAAAGTTCAGCTGTTTTTTGAAGATCTTTAAATTGTCTATCAAACTCATCAGACATTGTTTACCGTTTAGAAATACAATGAAGAATAATATAAATTTTTTTTCTGTAGGAATACCCCCAAATCGTGTTTAGGAAGTTTTAGAAATGTTTTTATCCATTAGTCACTCCTCTTCGAGAAAAATTCGTTTAAATCATATACATTCAACGAGTCTCGCGCAACGACCGCTGGATCTCGGATCTAATTATTTCACGGAGCCTCGTCTCATCTATAGACTGAAACTCAGGCCTATTTCTGATTACTTCAGATAATACTTTAGCCAATGTAGCTATGTCAGCGTCTGTCAGTGTTCTTCTTTTGGAACTGGGAAAGCTCTGGAGAGAGTTTTGAACCACTGCATAAATAGAGCCTTTAAAACCTTCGCGTGCTAAGGTTAATACGATCTTGCCTACGAGGGGTTCAAGTATTTCCGACATACCATTATAACTTTCGGGGAGTCTTATTTATTTTTTACCCTTTTTGAAAAACTTCTAAATGTTTTATTTTAATTTAAGAAACCTATATACTATTGAAACAATTTTAGCTATAGCCTCACTTAGCTTTATGGGGAAAATCTAAAACTTAATCTCCACTACTCTATAAGTATCAAAAAGAAAGTTTTTGTAGCTGTGAACAGACATCGAGTTGTAGTCAATTATATGGAGATGAGAAGCAGAACGACTTCTTATTTTCAGTTAGCCCAACCTCTGCAGTAGTTACCTGGAAGATAAACCAGCAATGTGATGGTATGATAGCGGCTGGTGGAAGACTAATTATAGTAAAGCCTGATGAAAAAACACATATTTTTAACGAGACAGATGGCACTTATTTAGCTTGTATTTACTCAGGCTGGGATGAGATGCTTAGCACGCTACCCAGTTATAGGAGAAGGGAAGTTGTTTTTCATTGCCATT
>NZ_JBMFLX010000072.1:0-6750 GCF_049970975.1 Infirmifilum sp.
CTAGAAATCTTTCCTAGCCTTTAAGAAGCATTACCTTTTTTAGTTAACAACAATAGGTCAAATAGATTTTCTATTATATACCCTCTATATTGGCATGCCTCTTCTTCATGTCTTCCTCTGCAATGCCTAGGAGATTCATAAGAGCATATACTACGCCGTCAAAGAATATCATAACGGTATCTTCGAATAGTGTCCCTAGAGGGGCCAACGGCTCGTAGAGACCCATGACTTGTCTTGCAAAGTAGTCTGTCTCTGTAGCGACCTTTGTTCTTCCAGGGATTTTTACGATAAAATCACTCATCTTGCCCAAGGGCGAGTCTTCGAACGAGGTGACTGCTACTACAGTAGCCTTAGCCCTCTTTGCGGCCGATGCTACAGAGAGAACTATCTGTGTACTCCCGGAGCCTGAAACAGCTATCAAAACATCGTTTTCGTGAACAGAGGGAGTAATTGTCTCCCCAACCACATAAACGTCAAATCCGAGATGCATTAACCTCATAGCGAAGGCCTTCGCGACAAGCCCGCTACGCCCTGCGCCGAGTACGAGTATCTTGTTTTTATTTGCGAGGGCGGAGGTGAGTATCTTTAGGAAACGCGTCGTGGTTTCATTGTCTATTTGTTGAGATGCTTTAATTATGAACTCAGCTATGCTATTCATGGCTTTCTTTACGTCCTCTGCCACACAGTGATAATGGTACTTATAGAAAAAGCTTTTTCGTATAACAGGTTACTCAATCTTGATCCTTGTATCCTCCTTAATGACTCTCAACACGTACATGGTTTTCGTATTTTCAACACCATCAATGTTTCCAATCTCGTCGATAAGCTTTGCAAGCTCCTCCTTGTTTTTAACTCTAACCTTCAGGATGGTGGAGTATTCTCCCGTAACGTCAAATATTTCGTAGACCTCAGGCATTTTCTCAAGTTGTTTCAATACTTGACTGTACTTTTGAGGTATAGCTACAACAGCTATTATCGCGGTTACTCTCTTACCCACCTTTTCAGGATCCACAACAGCCTGGAATCTCTTAATTATGCCAGCATTAACCAGCTTTCGGATCCGTAGATGAACTGTAGCCTCAGATATTCCAAGCTGGCTTGCAATCTGGGAATAAGGCGTTTTAGCGTTGTCCTGCATAATCTCTAGGATTTTTTTGTCAATGTGGTCGATTTTTCCCTCAGCAATCTGCTCACTCATAATTTTCACCAATATACTAGCGAATCACTGGTTAAAAAAATTTTAGCTAACATCGTAATCTATCGTTACTGGTAGCCTAACGTCAAATTGAATCATTATACTAGTTGCAAAACATTTTTCTGGTAATTCCCTGTTTTGGAAAGCGGGGCCCGTGGCGTAGCCAGGAAGCGTGGCGGCCACGCTCTACTAGCGCCGCACTCCGGTGAGAATTGCTTGGAGATAGCCGTAGGTCCCGGGTTCGAATCCCGGCGGGCCCGCTTCGAGACGAGTTCTACTTCTCGAGAAGCTCTAACATTTGTAATAATCTGAGTATCTCGTTGATTATACCTTTCGCCTCGCCTAATCTTTCAGGTCTAAGTCTTATAGTGTAGAGTACTCTTTCTTCTTTCCAGTCAGAGGATAAGGACACTTCACGGGTACTGTAATCATCGACACTGAGGGCTTCATGGAACTCTCTTGATCCGGGGAGCTCAATTTTTATAGAAATTTCCCTTATCAAGACTCTCAACCCTACTATATTTTTTCGAGTAATTTATCCAATATTTTTTCATCGATAAGTGCTCCTCCAGCTGCTGGATGGCCACCACCCATGAATCCAAGTTCTCGAGACAGTTTTTGTAAAATATTTCCTAGGTCTATAGATTCATCAATCCTTCTAAAGGAGATCTTGTACTTTTCCCCGGTTGTCGGTGCAGCTATTCCAATAATTTTAATATGCGACGCCTTGAATTTCTGAGAAAAATCATTTGCGATAATTGAGCTCAAGGGACCCGTAAGTTTTGGGAGATTTTCATCGAGAAAATAGATTACACACTGTTTACCATGTCGTGCTATTTCTTCACCTTTCTCGAAGATCCTGGATAGCTGCTTAGCAAGAAGTCTCCTATATTCCTTTATGCTTTCCTCGACCCTAACTATGTATTTCCCCCTGAAGCCAAGGTTGAGCGCCATGGCTGTTCCATAGTGGTCAAGCCGGCCTAGCGCGTTTAGAACAAAAGCATATTCTCGAAGATCTTTTAATGGGCTAGCGTCAGGCTCTGGAACAAGATAATAGTTATATCCAAAGATTTTTTCGGCTTCCTTTACGTTTACGCCGTTACTAATCATGTATTTTATAAGCTCAGAAGCCAAGAGTTTTATCTCTTCCTGGGATAGAGAAGACGCTAATCGCGCGCTGTCGCCACTTCGAGGCTGGATACCTATCGACTCAAGAAACTTTATACATGCTGAGGGATTCCCGCTTAACCCCGGTATAAATGGATCCAGGGTGGAAGCTATGGCTTCAACTATGGTTTTCTTCTTGATGCCGAAAAGCCTGAGTGAAACAAACTCCTCTATTACTCCTAGCTTTTTTCCCTTCTCGACAATTTCCTTGTTTAAACCTGTAAGTGAGAATTTCTCACCAACATCGAGCCTGTCCCCCAAAGCCCCTGCAACGGCCACCGGGAGGAGACTAACTGAGTCTCCCAACACCCGCGATACAATACTGTAAGACAGGGAGGATGAACTTGTTTGAGTTGAGGCATCAACACCTACTAGGTAAGGATTTATCTCGATTAGGCCTTCCCAGCCATCACTTTTTGCAGGGACGTGGTGGTCAACTATTAATACTTGCTTGTTACTCGCGAACATTTTTATAAAGTCTTTGTATCCGCTCCCAAGGTCGAGGAAAATAACGTGTTTGTAGTTAGAGAAGGGGAGCTCCTCTAGAGTATCAGGATATGTTTGTTCCACAAAGACTAGCTGGAAGGGGACATCGAGTCTTGTAAGCATCCACGAAAGGATGGATGCTGAGGACAGGCCGTCGGCATCATAATGTGAGACAACGAGCACAGGGCTTTTTTCTCGTTTTATACCTTCAAAGAAGGGCAAAGCATGCGAGAGAAGGTCCTGTATACCAGCCATCATAAAGCTTCCTTAATGAATCGGGCAGATCTAACCCTAAAACCTTTACGTGTACAGGGCCATTTTCTCTGGCTCGTACTTCCAGTCGGGAGGTAACACTCCTTCACGTTTATAGTACTTGGACAATCTGTGGATTTTACTCTCAGTTAGCTGCAGGCCCCTCTTTGAATGATAATCCTTTGGGTGTTCCTCTAGGTGTCTTCTTATTCGCAATGCTCTCTTTATGAGGTTCATCAGATCTTCAGGTATCTCAGGTGTAAACCCTCTTTCTCTCAAAATTTTCAAAATACTCTTACCGGTTACAGCTTTAACCAATGGGATACCATACTGGTCGCGGAGAATAAGTCCAATCATCGAAGGGGGGTAGCCTTTCCTGTAAAGGGAAACTACAAGTTCTTCGACTTCTTCTTTACGCATTGTAACCCATTCTGGCTTCTTCAACTCATGCGGTCTCTTTGAGCCCGAGCGGCCTTTTTCCTTCGATTTTCGCATGAAGACCCCTGGTTAATTGATTTCCAGTATTTAAAAACTTTCGTTGCGCAGGATTCTAGACGGCTAAGCTGTGAAAAGATAATAAGGAAAGTAAAGAAGAATTATTTTGAGGTGACAAGGGCCTCGGCCTTCTTCTTCTCGGGTGGAATCCAGTAGCCTTCGTAGTTTTCAATTCCTACGCCACGGACAATCTCTAGGACAGTCATCTTTTTAGCCCGTAACCGGTCCCTTAGCATGTCAAGCCCCTTCCAGGGATCGGTATGCTCTCCACATGTGAAAACGTCTATCGCTGCGTAGCCATACTCAGGCCAGGTATGAATTGATATGTGAGATTCAGCTACCAATACATATCCGCTAACTCCATGAGGCTTGAACCGGTAGAAGTCATAGCTCACTACAGTGCTGTTTGAAGCAACTGCAGCGTCTATGAGGGCAGAGCGAACAATGTCTACACTGTCAAGTACCGTAGGGTCGCACTCGAACATTTCTACTATGAGGTGGCGTCCTACGCCTCCTCCTCTCACCCCACGAGTTTTGCCAGCCATTTTTCTACATTAAGGTGTAATGAATTTCAAATTTAAATAATTCCCCCTTTCTTCTCAATGAGAAAATAGTATTTTGTTAGCCAATCAACTGATCCAGGACGGTATTCCTTACTGTTTTCTTGGATAATTTTCGTAATAATTTCAACAATTTCACCTATAGTTTTTCCCGTAGTGTCTACTTCATATAATCTATCTCTTTGAATCCTCTTCACAGCTTTAATAAGCACGTAATCTAGAATTTCTGCCTCCAGGTTTTCTTCAATCTTTTCATAAACATACCCCCTCTCTTTTAGCCGGTCACGTAGTACAAGAGGGTCTAGCCTTAGCACAATAGCTTTAGAAATTTTTTTAGGAGGTACAGCCTCTACAAGGTGAGTGTCCAAGATCTCCTTACACGTCAGAATCTGCTCAAGATAACGGCGTGTTTTTTTCAAATCCACGATATAAGAGTCTGTACGCGCATCGTATTGAGTATAGAGTCCTTTATCTTTAACGATGTCTCCGAGGTTAAGATATTTTAAGCCAAGCTTCGAGGCGAGTTGGTGTGCAACAGTTGTTTTACCCACTCCAGGGGTGCCCGTGATTAGTATTGACATCTGTTTCCCGTTCTATAACCTTGGCATCATACCCGCTGTTATCTGCGGAGCTATTATCATTGAGACAAGGTTTGCCAACATGAGTAAAAACGCGTGCAGGAAGCCGGCTGAAACTCTCTCGGAACCAATCTTACCCGCTGCTAAACCCATCATGTAACTGTTAATTATAACTGGTGGGAGGAATGTACTAGTCAACTGCTCGGTGGAGATGCTTTGCCCGGCAAACTTAAGCATAGAGCCCATGAAACTAACCAGGATCAAAACGACGATTGTTATGATGAGGGCACCCACGTAGGGCATCAGCATTAAAGGCCTCAGAGCAGCCTTCTTCTCCTTCTCTACCTGTTCAAGTGTCTCGGCGTAACTCGCGAGGGCCTCCAGTGTCTGTGGCGTCCCACCCCCCACCTCGATACTCTCAACGAGGAGGAACATGGAGATTAACGCGAACCAGTTTTTCATACCACGTGAAAACCTTTGAAAGATCTTGCCGAGGGATACACCCCATCCAACCTGTGTAGCCATTTCTTGAAGATATGGAGTGAATCGACCGTAGTCTCGATCCTTGAGGTTCGTGATGCATTTTTCGGGAGCCATGCCTGTCTTCCTCACCTCTACGAGGTCTCTCAAGAACCGGGTTAAGCCGTACTGTATGCCCCCGAACTTTAGGGTAGAATAGTTTTCGGCTATCATGGGTGGAATCAGGCCTATGCTTGTGGAGATAATCATGCCGACGCCGCTCTCATATCCACGCTGCATTCCCAGGGCCTTTGTAATTGACTCTACAAGTGTGACAAACGGATAGAATACCGTGCGCAGTGCTGTGGAGAGTGGTGGAGGCACGAGGAAGGGTAGTGTTGTTGCAATGAAAAGAAATATTGTTAGTGGAAGCCCTAGTGCGAAGTATATTATGTATGGGGTGCTATCGTAGACGGGGTACTTTGGTTGCATAAGGTCAGCCAAGTAAATGAAGAGCCCTGAAAGCATGGGCATCACTATGTAAGATACTATCACGAACTGGAACGCACCCTGCTGGAGCCCGAGACCCGCCTGTGCTAGAGCCATGTTCACGACGTAAAGCACATATAAAGTCATCGATGTGAGCAAAACAATTGCCATGTATGATTCCATCAGTGCACCTATTCTCTCTCCAACGGTCTTTACTTGTGATACTCGTTCACGTAGCATGACTTCCGTCTGTCTCTGGAGATAGTGTACAACGTCCCCTCCAGCTCTCAACGTTGCTGCATAGCCTAGCATGAGCTGCTTGTAGCCATTGTGAGGGACTCTTTTGGCGCTCTCCTCTATGGCGGAAAGCGGATCCATACCAATAGCCTTTACGCTTATGAAGAAGCGTGTAGCCTCCTTCCTGATTTCCTGGAACAATACCTTGGGTGCCTTTGCGAGGCGTTCAAAGCTTGTATAGGGAGAGATTCCACCAGTAGCCATAACTGTTATGTATACGGATAGGTAGGGTATCTCCAGGTCAAACCTAGATACACGGGACGACACTTTTAACCTAGGATAGAAAAGAGCAAGAATAAACGTCAAAGATGCCAGAATTATCGGAGCGAGAATTGAAAGGGAGACTATCTGTAAGAGCCCCGCGCCTAGACGACTCATTATCATGACAAGAGGAGCGTCGAAGGCAAAGCCCAGTGCAAGGGCTATCAGAGTCAACATGACAACCCTCGCAGCATACGCAGGTGGATATACCTTCATGTCGGCTGAGGCTATGTCGTCCTTGAGCGGTGGGTAAAGCCGTATAATTGCCTCGCCGGCCCAGCCGAACAAGCTGTAAGCAATACCATCAAGAGAGGACATGCCTTTCGTAAACAAAGCTAGGAGTTTTGACAAATTAATTTTTTGCCGTGAGTCAACACAAATGCTACCCTGCGCCACTAGGGGCGGGCTCCCGGGGTTGCTCTTCTTGAGGGTTATGTTTCTCGCCTGGTGGTTGTATCTTTTTCTTCTTGGTGAGGTCTATGATGCCTTGGCATATTGGGGTGTAGGCTTC
>NZ_JBMFLX010000073.1:0-6630 GCF_049970975.1 Infirmifilum sp.
ATGGTTAATAAAACGAAATAATAGATAGGCTATAAAAGTTTTAAATTTTCCAGTAAAGAATATAAATACCCTAAACCAACTACTTAATGTATGGCAGGAAAAAAGAAACTCTTGGCACTACTTCCTATAGCATTACTATTCCTATCATCCACGGGTTTGGCAGCTCAACTAAAGAACAGTCAGCTAAACCTCTATGGACAACAATACGAGAATACTCTTGTCCTCATAACGCCTTCGAACAAGAATCTTCTTAATGCTATAATTCCAGCGTTTCAGAAATACGCGAAGGAAAAGTTAGGAGTAGATGTAAAGGTTCAACTCATACAGGTCGGTTCTCCAGAGGCCATGAACAGAATTATAGCCTGGGGCGGAAAGCCAGACGCAGATATATTCTTTGGTGGTGACCTCATCTATCACTGGAAAGTCAAGGCACAAGGTCTACTTGAGAGGTACAAGCCAAACTCGCCTTATTATGACCGCCTCCCCTCCGTATTCATGGGTTTTCCATTGAAAGATCCAGACGAAATGTGGCATCCTAAGCTATGGTGGGGACATGGGCCAATGTATAACCTAGAAGTATTGAATAAGTTTGGACTCCAGCCTCCTAAGACCTGGGAGGAACTTCTCGATCCAAAGTGGAAGGATTTAATAGTGATGTGTACTCCTTCAAGATCTTCATCGACCTTCATCAACGTTGCAGTTATAATGCAACGTGAAGGCTTGGACAAAGGATGGGCGTTCTGGCGGCAACTAGCTGCAAATGTTGGCACATTTGTTCAGAGGAGCGCTGATGTCGTAGAGCTTGTCCAGAAAGGAGAATACGCGGTGGGCTTTACATACAGCCAAGGCGCAATTTTTGCTAAGGCCCAGGGTTACCCTGTTGGAATGTATATGGATCCCACAGGCTTCATAGTATCGGGAGTTTCACTTCTAAAAGGAGCTCCTCACCCCAACATCGCTAAAGCGTTTCTAGACTGGTGGTATACTCCTGATGCACAGCAGGCAGCTCTTAGCGCTGGCGGAATTCCAGTGCTCCCAGATGTTAAAATTGACGGTCCACCTGGTTCACCCGCTGCTATTTTGAAAGAGTTTCTTGGCGGGAAAGATACGATATATGATTACCTACAATCCTTCAAGAATGTACAGTTCTACAACTTCACCTTTGCTGAGAGCATCTACAACCAGGTAGCCAAAGAGTTTGATGACACAATAGTAGCTAAACACAACGAGCTGAAGGATGCCTGGGCTACTATCCTTGACGCTAAGACGAAGGTGGCCGGTGTGCCCCAGGCCGAGGCGAAACTCCAGGAGGCCATACAGCTCTTTAACAAGGGGAATTATGCACAGGCAAAAAGCATCGCGTTGGAGGCTGTCAATATAGCCGCTACGGCTCCTAAGGGTCCCTCAGCCACAGACATAGCCCTATACATAGTGATTGCCATTGTAATCGTTGGAGCAGCATACTATGTGTACTCGCAGAGGAAAAAGAAGTCACAAAAGCAATGATAGTGTAATAAAAAAGATAATGTTTAATGTTTTTTGGCATCATCTTTAAATGGTTCTCTATGATAAGCGTGATGGATTAAAGGGAGATAATATGGTCTCTGTTCGCGTTGAAGACGTATGGATGCTTTTTGGAAACGTTAAGGCCCTACAGGGAGTAGACCTTGAGGTGAGAGAAGGAGAGATGGTTACCCTATTAGGGCCTAGCGGATGTGGGAAAACCACACTTCTCAGGGTAATAAGTGGCCTCTATAAACCCACTAAAGGAAAAGTGTACTTTGACTCCGAGGATGTAACTGATAAAAACCCTTGGGAACGTAACGTGGGTCTTGTCTTTCAGGATTATGCACTTTGGCCTCACCTGACAGTTTACGACAACATAGCATATGGTCTTAGGCTTAGAAAAGTAGAACAAAGAGAGATAAAGGAACGCGTAAGAGGCGTTGCCAGGCTTCTAGGTATAGAGGAATTATTAGACAGATACCCCCATCAGCTCAGTGGTGGTCAGCAACAACGTGTAGCTCTTGCGAGAGCCATTGTTATCAATCCAAGCGTAATGCTCTTAGACGAGCCTCTAAGTAATTTAGATGCCAAGATACGCATAAACGTCAGAACCGAGATAAGAAAACTCCAAAAGAAGCTTAACATTACATCAATTTACGTGACACATGACCAAGAGGAAGCGCTTGTACTCTCGGATAGAATAGTGGTTATGAACCATGGAAGAGTAGAACAAATTGGTACACCTTTCGAAATCTACTATCATCCAAAGACTCTATTTGTCGCAGACTTTGTAGGGCAAGTGAATATAATTAAGGGAAGAATTAATGGGATGGATGAGAGTAGACACCTAATAGAAGTTGATAGCGAGATCGGCCGAGTTCTCGTATCTAGCGACCAAGATGTAAAAAGTAGCAGCGAGGTCTACCTTATATTTAGGCCTGAGATGGTAGAGGTATCAAAGGTAAAGCCTCGTGAAGATAACGAGTCTACGATAGTCGAGGGCATGATCGATGCTGTGCAGTTTCTAGGAAATATCTTACGAGCAGACGTCGCTGTTGGTGAAAAAAGGATAAGAGTAGAGCTTCATAATCCACTCTTCCGCGAGAAGTTTTCACCACAAGACAGAGTATTCGTCAGAATACCTGCTTCTAACATCAGGATTCTCACCGGGTGAAGATTGGAGATGATTGGAAAGTATAGCTTCACTGACATAGTGAGAGGGATACTGATAGCTTACGTCATATTTTTCATCCTTTATCCTCTAGTCTACTTCACTGTTTTTGTTCTGTCCCCTAGAAGTATAAATGAAATTTTCTCCTTTCTTTCAAGCGACCTCTTTCGAATCTCACTTAACAACTCAATTTATGTAACCATAATCACCACCATATTTACAACTATTGTTGGGGTTCCCTACGCATATTTCCTTCACAGGTATCGAATACCTGGTAAAAGCGTAATATTACCCTTAACATTCATGCCTACAATGGTGCCACCATTCGTTGGAGCATTATCTATAATATTCCTGCTGGGACGATTTGGAACTTTAAATCTGCTTCTCCTCGAGGCTAAAATTATAGATCGCCCAATCAACTTCATATATGGCCTTCACGGAGTCATACTCGTACAGGTGCTCACTCTCTTCCCTTGGATCGCCATTAATGTCTATAACAGTCTGCTTAAACTAGATAGGACGCTTGAGGAAGCTGCAGAGTCCCTGGGAGCTGCCCCTCTACGGCGTTTTATTACAGTTACACTTCCAGGACTTATGCCTGGGCTGATAACAGGGTTGTTTATGGTAGCCTCATTCTCCTTCACAGACTACGCCACGCCTATAGTCTTAGGCCAGTACCAACTTCTAGCGCCACAAGCATTCGTCAACATACAGCAAGCAATAGACGAGTCTAGAGTCCGGACTGGAGCCTATATGGTTTTCTTTATGTTGATGATCGTCTTAGCCCTTTTCTTCGTTACTAAGCGCTATCTCACAACGAAGGAATATGCAAGTCTTCGCCTTCCACGCCCTGTCGAGGAGATACCGCTTAGGGGGGTAGCGGCTAAGCTTCGGGCAATGTACATCTATCTTATGATCACGCTCGCTTTGCTCCCCCATGCATACGTGTTCATCATCAGCTTTTCAAAGGTCTGGAGCTTCACTCCTTTTCCTACAGTATACTCACTTGAAAACTTCCAAACAATACTGTCCAGAAGCACACCATTTATCAACACGGCTCTCTATGCAATCACTGGTACTTTGATCTGCTTTCTAACAGGAATGTTTGGAGCCTATCTTGTTGTCCGCACGAGACATCCTTTAAACGATTTTATCGATGCATCACTCTCAATGATGTTCATAGTTCCAGGTATAGTAATAGGAACTAGCTATCTGTTCGCCTTCAAGAAAGACATACCCTTAGCGGGATTGCTGGGTTCTGTGTGGATCATAATGCCTCTCATGCTGGCTACCAGGAGAATAAGCTACACACTTCGTTACTCGTACGCTTCTTACCTACAAATTAGGAAAACGTTAGAAGAGGCAGCATACGTACTCGGCGAGACCCCGTCGCGGGCATTCTTAAAGATAGTGGTTCCCAACGCTATTTACGGCATTCTCGCCGGAACAATCTTCTCATTTATCGAGATAGTGAACGAGCTAACAGCCTCGCTATTCCTTTACAGGCCTGGCTGGGAGACCATAACAATCCAGATGTTCGTCGCCATAACGGCAGGCGAGTTGAACATCGCGGCCGCATACGCTGTAATCCTTTTCCTTGCCTCAGCATTGCTAGCTGTCCTAGCCATGAGATTAGCGTCTCGAAAATAAGCAACAATACTTCCCTGGTCCTTGTGGGAGGTTTTCACAATTATTCTCAAGCAAAATTGTCAAGCCACGTCCCGGTCTGAAAGCATTGACGTTATTATTTCTGTTATTGTGTCTCCCGCCTCACGAACACTTCGTGACATCTCTGCTCCGAACTCTATTTTTTCCACTTGGATTCCAATAAGATAGGTCTTTACCTGAAGCATATCCACTAATATGGCTAGAGGGATGGAGTGCGTGCTAATTGGTACGGGTTTAAATTCTGATCCAGGTACCGGGGCAACCAATATGCATCCCGGCTTGAGGCCCATGTCCACAGCATCGATAAGTATGAGTACATCAGGTTTCTTCTCTTTAATTTTACGTATATGGAGCTCCGGGTTAGGGCCCGCTACGACTACGTATTCACCGAAGCCCTTTTTAATCAGCTTTCTAGCGACATAAAATCCGACTCCATCGTCTCCACTTAGAGGATTTCCTATCCCGACAAAAACCACCCTTAATCCTTTCAGCGTTTCGAGTAGCTCCTCAAGCTCTTTATGGCCCCTGCACCCGTCGTTCATAACCTTCTTTCATCATATTATCTAAGGAAACCTTAAGATATGTCTTGCCTGGAGGCAAACCTTAAAGTTGTAAAAAATGAATATGTATAATATCGAGTATGGACTCTGAACATGAGAGTCATGACAGAGGCACTAAGCATTGACGCTATCGCCGGTCTCCTCCTAATAATAACTCCACTAATCCTTCTAGGGCTCTTCAGGAAGAACGTTTTATCTACCTCAATCATAACACTCGCCCTGGGAAGCATCCTAGCGATCAGCCAAGCCAAAACCCCAGTGCTCGTAAGCTCTCTCTATAACGGAGCGTGGACCGGTGTCCAGATATCCCTGCTTATCTTGGCTGCAATCTTCTTCTATGTCAACTATATATCGCTTGGCTATCTAGACTCTCTCCGGAGAAACATAAAACCGGGTAAGGGGACGGAGCTCTACTTGGCTGTCTTCTTCTCAGGATATATTGAAAGCATGTCAGGTTATGGAGTTTCACCCGCTGTAACAGCACCAATACTCTTGAACCTGGGGACCACTGCCCTTATGGCGACAACGCTCCCGATGTTTGGACATGCATGGGCTGTCCCCTTTGCGAGCCTTGGCGTCCCCACTCTTGTATTGTCAGGCGTCACAGGTGTGGATGCCCGTCCTCTAGCCATGGAAACCGCACATTTACTTACAATTCCTCTAGCATTAACCGTCATAACTATAGGTCTGATGGTGAGGCCCTCCTTTAAGGCATTCTCGATTGCTTTGCTCCTAGCCTTCTCGACATATATCTTTGCAGGGGCAGGTCTCTATACGGCTATTTTACTTGGTTTAACGGGTTTTACTGTGGGTATTCTTATCACGCAGGGATTCTCGCCCACAGTCAGCGTAATCAAAGGTCTTCTACCCTACCTCTTGCTATCAGTAATAGTCATCGTCCTAAGCATTATCGGGCTTAGAGGCTTAGTGTGGGTGACCCTTTCCACGATCCTAACAGCCACGCTACTGGCTTTTTGGAATAGAGTGGGAATACTGGACAAAGTCAGGCGAGCAGTGAAAATGACGAGGAACACGCTTCTAAGCATTGTCGCCTTCTCTGTAATAGCCGAGCTGTCAAAGCAGGCTGGATATGCAATATCTCTTGCAAGGCTGATAGCATCTCTATCCGGAAACTGGTATACGGTCATAGTTCCCTTCGTAGCCCTTATAGGATCCTTTATTACGGGCAGCGCGACTAACAGTAATTTCCTACTGGGTGCACTTCAGATGGCATATAGTGACTTTGCCGGCATCGACCCAGTGTTTGTTTTAACGTTGCAAAATGCTGGCGCCGGTCTGGGGAGCGGGCTTGCCCCGGCGAAGATAGCGATAGCGGCATCTACGACAGGGGGGTCAAAGATAGAGAGTGAGGTTTTTAGAAGGAGTGCTTTAATGATACTGCTACTAGTCTTATCATTGACGATTACAGCTGTTCTGAGAATTCTCTAGGATGAGATGCCCCCTAGAAATTAATTTGGTACATGGTACGATTTATCCTTCAGTTATTTCGCTCAAGAGGATTCGTTTATTTTAGTAATGTATTCTAATAAAAGAGGATAAAGATCTGAAAAATCTACATGGAAAAAGTCGAAGCAAATAAATAGGGAAGTTTAATGAAGGTAGCAGGGGGAAGGGAGGGTAACCTCGCCCGGGGATAGGGTTAGATTATAGCAACCCTCCTTTCTTCCCCCTTATATTTATTTTTAACGCGCTGAGCGATAACCC
>NZ_JBMFLX010000074.1:0-6555 GCF_049970975.1 Infirmifilum sp.
GCCGGCCTGCCACGCCGGAAATCCCGGGTTCAAATCCCGGCCGCCGCACTAACCTTCTTAATAACCCTTCTGCGGCTCGCAGTTGGCGCAGAGCGTATGTGAACCGTTGAGCGAGCTTACGTAGCCACTCAGCTCTATTGAGTTTTGACACAAAGGTCGACGCAAAGGTCCTTCCGGAGAACGCAAGGAAAACTATACCGCGGCGAATTAAAGAGAAGCTGAGCTACGACTGGGTTATAAAAATTTTCGACATATCCAAGGTTGCCCTCCACAAATACCTTCATAACACAGGGAATGTGGAGCGAGGTCGTCTATACGACCCTCCAGTACGTAACGGGGACTGAGTTCTGTGGGTGGTACGCGGCCTCGACCGACTCAGGGCTCTGGAAATTATCAGAGAAATACGACAGAATAGACTAACTCCTCGTACCACTATGGTAGCCCTGGCTTACTGTGGCGAGTTCTTGAAGCAGGCATTGCCGAGGTTAGTGGTCGAGTACTTCGGGGAAATCGTCAAGAAGATGCTGGGGCTCGCCAACGCACTCAAAAGGCTCACTTATGAGAAGAGGATTTGCGGTATGACGGGCCTGCTTACTGCGGGATCATGTTCACGAACACTCCGTGGAAACGTGAACCATAACTACAGAGCCAACTACAGCACGAACCCCTCGCGTTCCCCTGCGAACCATCAGCTGTGTATTACGACGAATTGTTACCTAATCGCGAACTTTTGCGATTTGATTGCTAGCCATATTATTTGCGAGCCGTGCTCCGATAGAATTCAAGAACTTTTAATGCTTCCAGCTCTTGTAAGCTACAAGGCATTAAAAGTATGAGACTTCCATTACATGAATTTGCACCGGAAGAAGTTCACGGTAATACCATGTCTCGATGGTTTATAAACGCTATTTAAGGAGGCCGCTTCATGGTGGTGTAAAGTGAGTCTGTGGGCCTATGTGTACGAGCGCTTAGAAGACCTCTCCGAAATGTTCAAGCCTGGAAACTGGCTGTGGCTTGTTTCTTACAGCGGTGGCAAGGATTCAACGCTTCTATTGCTCTCGACGCTTGTGTTTGCTCGAGAACGCGGTTTCGAGTTTAGTGTCGTGTACAACGATAGTGGTGGCGATCTTCCCGAGATCAGAGATCTGTCTTACAGGGTCATGGAAATCGTTAAGAGCCTAGGCTACAAAGTGTATGTTACCAAACCCGAAAGGACTTTTTTCGACCTTCTGCTAACGAAGTACTCTCCCCCTAGGTGGAACTTCAGATGGTGTTGCAAGAGACTTAAGGAAGAGCCGTTTAAGCGCCTAGCCCTTGAACTTTCCAAGAAAACACCTGTCTTAAACTTGGTAGGTAACAGGAGGGAGGAGGCGAGGTGGAGAGACTGGTACATCAAAAAGGGTGGTGATAGGCTTGTTTACGCATCACCACTATTAGACCTAAAGGCAGAAGATGTGTGGAAGCTGTTGGAGCAGCTCTCTGCTAGGGTACCTGAGCTCGGCTTTGTGTACAGAGAACTCAAGCAGATCTACGGCGAGGCTAAGCGAAGCGGGTGCTGGTTCTGTCCGCTTATAGTCGAAGATCGCCTTCTAAAGGAGAGACCTCAACTCCTGAAGTTGAAGTATCAAGTGCTAGTGGCGTGGTGTAGTGGTAGGCGAGAGGAAATAGTGAAGCTGTCCAAGGAATACCCCCACTTGATAAGCGTCACAATTAAAGAAGAAGAAGTAAAAAATGAGTACTATCCGTGCGGTAGGAAGTGCTTGAAATGCCAAGTACCGCGCGTAGTAGCGCACTTAGCGAAGAGTCTCCAAGAGCATCCACAAAGCTAAAACTGACCTGCGAAGGACATTGTCCTCTGGAGAAGAATTAGTTATTGGCAAGCTCTCTTTAAACGCATCTAAGTAATTACTTGCTCTAACAACAGCCACTTCGAACGGCTCCTGCCTCGCGAAGGCCTCTACGACGCGGCCCACAAAGCCCACGTAGGCGCCCACATACTCGTCGACTAGCTCGGGGTTTTCGTGATGGGTAAGAACAAAATGTAAAGCTCTGGTAAACGGTGTTTGGAACAAGGTATATGGTTTCCCTCTTCCTTTACCAAACTTAAGCTCTTCTGGAGAGCGTGGCAGATGAACAGCGGCCCCCGTGAGAACCAGTACGTGATCGTAGAACCTGGCAAGCGTTGTAATTCTCTTTTTTAACTTGTCGGTCTTATTGTTTCCTACTTCAATTTTCCCGCACTCTTTGTAGACGTCCATGTACCCCTCATCAATGATCAGAGCCTCAATTATACCTATAGAGCCTTCGGATTTTCCTTCTTGTACAAGCGTGGCCAAAGCGTCTTTGATAAAGTCTTTATTCACGTATAGGTATCTATTAACGAAGGCTAATCCCCTCTCAATACCCCCGAGGCGTTTTGTTCTCTCAACGCACTCCATGATTGCCCTTTTTGTGCGCTCAGTGTATTCATGTAGCTTCTTTCCTGGCTCTAGCATTGCGAGATCACTAACCAACCCTTTGAAGTTCTTAACAACTTTGCTTGGGGCTTCTTCGCTGACTATTACCTTAAGGCCCCAAAAACCTCTAATGTCAGCTGTCAGTGGTAGGTAGATTTCTTTGGCGTGACCCCTCACGTAAAGCCCTTTCATGTCAATGAGTCGAGCTTTGACCATATTTATGTCTTTTTCCACCTGCTCGCGTTGCCCTTTATTTGGTTTGCCGTCACCTTTTATTACTTCTCTCACTAGGCTCTCTAAAATTCCCATAACCAGTCCCTACTCCAACCCGGGTACTTGTCTTATGCTCTCCACAATCTTAGGGGCATACTCTTGCTCAAACCTTTTTTGAAGCCCTTCTCTAATCTTCTCGCTGAATATGGCGCTACCAGCAATTATGTAGTACGCAATCTCCGGTGGGAGCCGTATTATCCCTAGCAAACTGAAACTTCTTGGGCCCTCAGCCCTTCTCAGCTCGAATTTTGTATTTTCTGTGGTTATTATAAGCACATTTTTATTAGAGAATACTTTATTGGCCATGGCTACGGTGCCGGGGTTAACATCTGTAAACCTAAACCAAAAGGTAATGGGAATTTCCAGAGATCTCTCAATTGTTTCGCGGCCTTTCCTCTCTTGGGAACGAACCACTACTAGATACGTAATAGATCGAAAGCCTATCTGTGACCTCTCGCCCAACTTGTAGAAGCTAGCACGCTTGTCTCGCAGAGCGTCTGCGAGCACTTTTTCAATTACTTCCCCGGCGAATTTAAGGTCCATAGGTATTTTCGTTAATCTGCCACTTACCAGAATTTCCTTGAGATCTAGGCCTATTCCTAACTTCGTCTCGAACTTTTTGAGACCCAAGATCTCCTTTATGACCTCCTCCGCAACAGACTTGCAGTCGGCACTAATGCTGATGTATTTATTGGTTTTCTTCGCGTACTGGTTCATGACGTTGCTGATTACGTCAATGAGTAAGTCGCGTCCAAACCTGATCCACTTAGAGCTTTTCGCGATGAGGTCTATAGCGCTGTCCGCATTGCGCAAATCGACATCTAGTTCGAGGTTAAGTCTTTTTCTCACTTCTTTCTTTATCACTTCTATGGATTTAGTGAACATGCCGCGCAGGATCTCTTTAGTAATCCCCATCTCATCTATCTCAATGAGGGCGGTCTTATCAAGTACGTACCTCGCTTCCGCCTCAAGACGACTCAGCCTGTACTTAATATAGTCGGTGAGCTTTGAGGTCCCCGCAACCGTAAAGGCCCTAGTTCCGGGCTGGAAAGGCGCGACGAAGCAAGCCACAGTTAACCTAGCCGCACCGTACTGGTCAAATAATTTTCTTAGAATTCTCATCGTGTATATTAGTGCTGTTAAATCCTCCTCAGCCCTAATAGCCTCTTCGAGCTCGTCGAGCAAAAGGAGATGCTTGGCATTCATTTCTCTCAGCTTAAGGTAGTAATCTTCCAGAAATTCGCTTAGTTCCCTGTCTATGGGCATGTTTATATCACTATTGACGTTAGTAATAACACCTGCTACTTCATTGGATAGAGTTCGAGGCTGGGAAAGAGCCTTAGCAATGATTGTTGCTACAGTAGATCGTACGTTGTCTACCTTTGTCTGAGGCGCTAAGCCTTTGGCGTATCGAGCAGGCACATAAGTCACATATGCTGAGTTCTTAAGGTCGTGGAAGAGCTTTAATGCCGAATATGTCTTTCCAGACCCCCAGTGACCAGTTATGATCGCAACTGTGACGTTCCATGCGTGTAATTTTAGTGTTTCTGTTGCTACGTTATCAACTAATATTAAGTCATCAACGTTCGCATTAGGGTTTTTAGGCTCTTCAAGATTGTAGCGATCTATTATTTCTCGTACATATATGCCCAGGTTCATATTCATACTCCCACCTCAAGCACGTAGAGGTTAGACGTGTCCGTTTTCTTCAACGAGAAAACGACGTTATTTGAAGGCTTACGGTTCACAAGGAGGTATGCAACAGGCACATCTATTGATTTAAGTTCAGACATTCTGTTATACAAGCGCTTTTTCAAAACAGAGTCTTCAATGATTACTCGTGGACTAGTAGTTGTCACGATTTTGGTGAGATCTATTGGCAGAGTCGCGCTCGTCGCCACGTGATCAAATCTGTAGCTTTTGATGTTGGGCAACTCGATTTCGCCATTTATGAGGACATTGACCTTCCGGTCAAGCACATATGCTATTGCGAGTGCTGCTAAATCGCGTAATAAATCTTCAAATACTACCTCTTCACCTAGGAATATTAGTCCACGCACATCACGCACCCATGTATATTAATGGGCATAAGGGGTTTATAAATATGCGCACATAAGGTATTAAATAGCATCCTTGACATTTCATGGTGGGGATTGACTAGTGACGGCTTTATTTGTGTTGATTTAACTCTTGGTGTATATACGGGCCAAAATCCATTAGGAAAAGACCTTGTGGAAACCTTGAGTTGGTCAAGAAGCCGGTATGCTCGCAATTCTGCGATTATAAAAGACATACACGAGCAAGACTATGAGTAAACCGCTATATTTCTCATCCCTGATTCTCGCGAATGGTTCCGAGAAATCTTTTGCATGAGACCTGCTGAGTCGTCCCACCCCAAACCCCTCCTGTATAAGCTCTTTAATCTCCGAGCTCCAGCCTGCCTCAGCCGGACGTTTTTCGACCGAACATCCTGACCTCCTGGTGCTTCTTGAAAAGACTCCTGTAGTACGCAGTTGTCTCGGGGTTATTGATACAGCTCCTCTTTTTCTTAGCTAGAAACCCCTCGAAGCCCCTCCCCAGGTGACCCTTATACGTATGTGAGCAAGGCCCAGCATTGCCTCGACGTCTTCCCCGAAGTTCCCAACCACGTACTTCAATAGGGTACGCTTTAAGTACTCGTCTCTGTGTGGCAGGACTATTGCCTATAGCAGAGGGGCGTGGTCCACCATCATGTCTGTCCTAACTAATCCCAGCGCCCTGAACCTATCAACGTCCAGCACGGCATTCTTGAACTGAGCCTCTGCTAAGTATTTGAGGGTCTTAAAGATCACTTCACCTGGCACTTGTCTCAAGCCATGGAGATAATTGCCGAGGACGCCCATGACTATGTCGAGGGCCTCGACTGCCCTGTTGGAGCTCAACTTCTCCTTGATCACGCTAAAGTATGACCTTTCGTCGTCTGAGAGGACCTTTACGTAGGTAAGGCTCTACGGAGCTGAGCAAGCATGAGCTCACTCAATAGTTAACACCCACAGCGCTAATCGTGAACCACAGAGGAGTTATTAAGGGTAGGTGCGGCGGCCGGGATATAATCCCTGGATTTCTGGCATTATTGGCTGAAAAGGCTCTTTTTAAAGTCTCTTTTCCCACGTTTTTTGAAGGTTATGAGCGCGTTTTGCAAAAACCTGAGAGCCCTTTACGAAAACTATATGCGAGATAATCTCGTTCTTAATGCCCGAAAACAAAGCGTCCCGCTGAACAGATATATATGCTCGGCAAGCGTGGTTGGTCCGTGGAAAAGGAAACTTCCGTGAGGTCTGCACGAGGATTTCAAGGAGACCCTGAAAGAGCGATTTGACACTGTAAAAAAGTTACGCGAGCACAACCCTAGACAACGTCGTAGAACTGGTCTCGGACTTCTTGTTCATAAAACCGGGAAGGTTCCTATGGGAGTCTCCGCGCACTTGAGGTCACTCGCATTTGGTAGGGTCTGACCACGTATAGATCTAGTTTCTAATTCCCTTGCGACTTTTGCTTATCGAGCGTGCGTTTAACACCTCAGGTACTACCGGTGAACGTTTTTCTTAGCCTGCCACAACGGGTAATTCGTCTTTTTTCTACAGCGACCGGACACGGACACGGCAGTGTGTCCTAATACACGCACCAGTCGACTTTATGTTGGAAGATTTATGTGCTTATGTGCATACACTCGATCACTACACGGTGACTGCGGTGTGTATGGGTTTGCCCAACGTGTTCTTTGAGGTTATAGGGCGGGTGCCCGGCGACTTCCTGTCCTTTGTGGAAGAGGTGGTCTCGGATTTTT
>NZ_JBMFLX010000075.1:0-6463 GCF_049970975.1 Infirmifilum sp.
GCACATAAAACCCGACATCATACTACTAGGGCCCGACCAGTGGATAACACCAGAAAAATTAAAAAACGAGATTCGACGGAGAGGCTTATTTGACACAGAAATACTCAAGCTACCCGAAAGAGTTGGCGGTGAGCTCTACAGCACAAGAGGTATAATAAAGAGAGTTTGCCAAATACAACGTTCTAGTAATATTCTGTAATACTACACTACCTATGCGGTAAAATTTAATATCTCTCAGTCCGTGATAATGGCTTTGGCGGTCGAGCAATGAAGAGATTTTTAGCTACTTTAGATGAGATAATCGGTAACTTGATATCTTCAAAGCAACAGGTTGATACCAAAGAAATTGAAAAGTTCGTCGAAGTTCTACTGAAAGCTAACAAGATATACACTTACGGAGCTGGGAGATCAGGACTCATAGCCAAGGCTTTCGCGCAAAGATTGATGCATCTAGGGTTTAAATCGTACGTGATCGGAGAGACTATAAATCCTAGTGTTGAGAGCGGAGACGCAATCGTCATTGTATCAGGTAGTGGTGAGACCACGTCATCGGTTTGTATAGGGAAAAAAGCGAAAGAGGTTGGAGCCATACTTGTTGTTATAACGGCTCATCCAGAGAGCAGTCTGGGGAAAATTGCCGACCTGGTCATAAAGGTGCCTGGTAAGACGAAGATCATTGAAAGAGAGAGCCTTGCCCCCTTTACAACACTGTTTGACATAACAGCTATGGCTATATTAGACTCTGTGGCATCAGAGTTGATGGAGAAGATAGGGGCTACAGAAGAAACGATAGCTAAGAGACATGCAAACGTCGAGTAAGGTGTTAGAAATGAGAATTTACCTTGACAGTATTAACCCCGAAGAGATCAAGTGGGCAGTAGAAAACAGGCTAGTATATGGTGTTACAATGAACCCATTTTTGCTTAAAGGCGTCGATACAAAGAAAAGGTCGTTCATCGAACTTATAATGGAGCTCGAGCCGTTAGTGGAAAATGAATTTCATATACAGGTCCCTGGAATAAACGCGGACGAGCTGGTAAAGAACGCGCTAAGAGTCTTCTCCATCAACGAGAAAAAAATTGTAATAAAAATACCCGCCACAGAAGAAGGGATCTTGGCAGCTAGTATTCTTAAAAGAAAGGGTGTGAGAGTTACTCTCACCGCGGTTACTACTGTAAACCAAGCATTGGTTGCCAACCAAATAGGGGTAGACTATATCGCACCTTTCGTCACGAGGGTTTACGAGCTAGGGGGTGATGGCATAAGCCTAATTAAGCAAATTGCTAGCATCTATAAACTAAATAATTCAACTACCAAAATCATAGCTGCCAGCATTAGAAGTAGGGAACAAATAGTGAGAGCCTTTTTAGCAGGTGCTGATGCCGTCACTGTAAAATTTGATCTCTTAAGAAAAGTCCTTAAAAGCAAGAAAACATCGGAAATAGTTGAGGAAATGAACAAAATATGGAGTAATATTATTTTTTAAATGTTCTTACTTAACATATCTTAGACCTCTCGATAAGGCTGTCGCTGCCCCTATTAAGATCACACCCGTTATAATTTGTTGTATGTAGTACTCTGTATAGCCCAACAATATAAGTATATTGCTTATGAGTGTTAACAGGGCGGCCCCAAAGAACGCCCCCAAGGGGTGTCCTTCACCACCTGTCAAGAGTATGCCTCCCAGTACGCAAGAGGCAATTGCACTTAGTTCGTTGCCTCTTGCCGTCCACGGGTCTACAGCTAGACCGGACATTCCTATAATAAGGACGCCACCGAGTCCATACATTAGACCGGCGATGGTGAATACCATGAATTTCACTAGGTCTGCCCGAACCCCCGATAGCCTTAAAGCTTCCTCGTTGCTACCCATAGCATAAATGTATCTTCCTAAGATGGAGTATTGAAGCATCGCATACACCGCTATCTCAACAATCACAATTACAATGAAACCGAGTGGTATTACATCAGCAACAGAGTAAGTGAATATTTCCCAGGGCGTTAAACCGTAGATCAGCTTCCCTCCACTGATGAAGAGATCCACTGCTCTCCATATAGCAAGACCAGCCAGAGTTGCGACAAATGAAAATATTTTCAGCTTTGTTACGAGCACCCCGTTAATCGCACCAATGACTAACCCCATCGCTAGAGCCGCCAGAACTGCTAACGAAAAATTCTTTGTCGATATGTATAATAGCGCAGCTAACATTGCAGTGAAGCCCTGTGCAGAGCCTGGAGTAAGGTCGACACCACCTGTCAATATGACAAGCATCTCCCCAGTTGCTATAGCGGCTAGTGGAGTAAGTTGCATAAGTAGAATTTTCACATTTGTTAAGGTGAGGAATTTTTCTGGAACCATTATGCTTCCTATGATAATGAGCAGGAATATCGGAAGTATGGGCCTAAGGATCTCTCTACTATATATCTCGCTAAAGATTTTCATGAGATATTCTGCGGATCCTCTCCGCAAATGGCTACACCTTCAGTTACAACATTTTAATCAACACTTCGCGATTTAAGTTCTCGTTCTTTAAAATGTCTTTGACTCTCCCGTCATGAAGTATCATGATCCTATCACTCACTCCAAGTGCCTCGTCCACGTCGCTGGTTAGCCAAATCACCGAGATCCCCCTGTCTCTGACCATGTTGTACACTAGCCTTCTAATCTCGTGCTTTGAACCTACATCAATCCCGATCGTTGGTTCGTCTAGTATTAAAATCTTAGGGTTTGCCAATAGTGCCCTACTTAGCAAAACCTTTTGCTGGTTACCGCCGCTCAATTTCAAAACCCTGTCAAGCAACGTCGCAAACACCAAGTTTAACGATTTCGAGACTTTCATAGCATCTTTCACCTCGGATTTACCGTCTATCATAAACAAACGCGAGTACTTGTCTAACGAAGAGATAGTCATGTTATGGAGAATAGGCCTATTCAGGAAAAGACCCTCGTTTCGCCTGTCCTCTGGCAAGTAGACTATACCATACCTCTTAGCGTCGACAGGGGATTTTATTCTTACGGGTCTTCCCTCAATATAGATAGTACCGGACTCTATATGTTGAAGGCCGACAAGGCTTTTCCCAAGCTCAGTTTTTCCAGAGCCCAACAGTCCTAGAACCGCCAGAATCTCTCCTTTATACAGATCGAAGCTAATATTTTTCAATCTCACCTCCACAGGTTTGAGAGGGTTTGTAGACATGTTTCTCACAGACAAGAGTACGGCTCCCTCCCCGGCAGGTTGCGTTGTCGAGCTCTTTATATAGTAGAACTCCGACAGGTCGGAGCCAATCATTAATCTTATAACCTCTTCTCGGGAAAGCTTACTTGCCGGAAAAGTACCCAGTTTAACGCCGTTACGCAATATTGTTATATTGTCGCAAATCTCGAAAGCTTCTTCCACACGGTGAGTAATGAAGATTATGCTAATACCATTCTCCTTTAGTCTCCTCATAACCTTGAATAAATGCTCTATCTCCTCTCTGCTTAAGGGACTCGTAGGCTCGTCGAGCAACAATAGCTTGGCGTTCATGGTTAAAGACGCGGCTATTTGCGTCAATGTTTTTTCAGAAGCCCTTAGGTCCTTTACTTTCTCATTGAGATCTAACCTTACACCTAGGGACTCAAATATGCTCTTGACCTTATCGGTATACACCCGCTTTTTGAAAGGTGTAAAAACTGACCATGAAAACAGTTCACCTAGTAACTCTACATTTTCCAGCACTGTTAGAGACGGTAATACCGTTAGTTCCTGGTGAACGAGTACGATGCCGTGCTTTCTAGACTCGCGTGGGCTTTTAAACGATACCTCCCTGCCTTCGAATATTATTTTTCCTTTATCAGGAGATAATATGCCTGCTATTATTTTTAGTAGTGTGGACTTACCGGCACCGTTCTGGCCTAGCAGGCAGTGAATCTCACATGGGTATAGAACCAAATCGATGTTGTCAAGTGCTTTAACCCCGGGAAAAGATTTCGAAATACCTTTTAGCTCGAGGATTGGACCGTCTTTACACCCCAGCGTAGAGACCTCCCGCCATATTCATGTTCACGTTAAATTACTATATACGTGGCATTAAAAAATTTATGTGAATTTGATGAACACACGTAAATGTTTATATACTTAGCGTGTAAAATAACATTTGTGAAGGGGACAAGTATGAGGGGTATATCTAAATACGCACTAGTTGGAATAATCATATTAGTTGTCGCGATCGCGGGAGTTGGTGCCTGGTATTATACGACTTACACGGCTGCTCCTAAGAAGTTGACCATATACTTCTTCGATCCAGCGCCTGGAAACCCGTGGTGGGACTTGGTACCCCACGGCATTGAGATGGCCATAAAGGACGTGCAGTCCCAGAAAGGTGTAACCATCGAGTACAAGAGGTTTGATGCCACCACGCTTGATCAGCAAATTTCACAGTTGCAAAATGCGATCAGCCTAAGACCAAACATTGCTATAGTGGGACCCATATCGGATGCCGTACAAGATGTCTTGAAGCAACTAAGACAAGCAGGCACAATAGTCATCCTAGTTGACAGAGACGTCCCCGACCAGACAGCGAGAGACCTTTATCTCGGCACTAACAACCGGTACGCGGCCAGGTTTGTCGCAGAGAATTTCTTAAAGTCTCTCCAGGAAAAGGGCGTTAACCCACCCTATAATGTGATAATATTTAAGGGTCTACCGGGTATCCCTACAAGCTACCTGCGGTACCAAGGGTTCATGGACGCACTTAAACCCCTGATCGAACAAGGTAAGGTCAAAATCCTGGCCGAAGTAGAGGTGGACCCGGACAACTTCCAAGAGTGCTACTCGAAGGCCCAGACTATTGTTGCATCATATGGGGCCCAAGCTAACGTATGGTTTGCAACAAATAACCTGCAGGCTATGGCCATAGTCAAGGCGCTACAAGACGCAGGATACAAACCTGGCCAGGATAAATACATATGCGGCTTCGACGCGCAGCCATCCGATTGGTTGAACATGATTAAACAAGGCATCGTGTCCATGAGCGTTACACAGACCCCGCACTTAATGGGTTACTGGGGAGTTTGGGCTGGCTACGCGATCTGGTCGAAGCAGGTCAATTTACCACCTAAGGCGTATATTAACACACCAATCTACAGCGTGTTACCGTGCAACGCTACAGTCGTTGCCACTAAGATCGATTACCTGACAGTTGGATACAACGAACTATTGTCTCTGTTAAATCAGCTAACACCAAGCAACCCAGGGATACAAGCTCCATCCTACTACGCCGAGCCCTGTTAACAAGGGTTATAACTTCCATATCGCATTTTTTATTCCTAGAAACCCATCCGGTGGAATTGTTTTGGTTGAAGTCGTAGGATTGGGCGAAATTTGTATAGATTGGACTGTTAAAGTAAAAAGGTTCCCCGAAGCAGACGAGAAAATCTATATCGAGGATAAGCAGATCTTCCCAGGCGGGGTAACAGCAAACTTTACGGTTGGATTAGCTAGGCTGGGAGTGAAGGTAGCATTTGTGGGTGGTGTGGGAGAGGATGATTTCGGGAGGTTTCTTATTAAGGCTCTCGAAAAGGAGGGTGTTGACACATCGTTATTACTCGTGAGGAGAGGTGCGAGAACGCCTGTGAATATAATAGTGGTGAATGAGAAAGGGGAGAAACAAGCATATATGGATCCATTTCTTAAGCTAAATGTACCCGATTTTCATGAGATCCGAGACGGCTTAGAGAAGATGTTGAGCGAGGCGAAAGTATTACACACCTCGGCCATCAAACTCCAACCCTCGCTTGAGGCCGCCAAGATCGCAAAGAAGAAAAAAGTCGCCGTGACCTTCGACCTCGAAAAGCACGTAGCATTAGAGTACGGTCTAGATGGATTAAAACCATTGCTAGCAAATGTTGATATCTTGATGCCAAACAAGGAAGGGCTTAAAACTTTGACTAAAAAGGAGTCATTAGTTGAAGCTGCCAAAGAAATGTTAAAGTACGGACCCAAGGTCGTAGTCGTTACAAGAGGTGAAAAGGGTAGCTTAATAGTTCACGAAAATGGTATTATTGAAACCCCGGCTTTCCCGATCAATCCCGTGGATACAACCGGCGCTGGGGATGCTTTTAATGCTGGATTTGTGTATGCGTACTTTTTGAGGCAACTCGATTTAAAAGACGCGGCTATAGTGGCCAACGCGGTCGCAGCTCTCAAATGCCTTAAATTAGGTGCCCAGACTGGAATGCCTCGTTTGCATGAAGTGAGGGAGTTCTTACAAAAGCATGGTTTCCAGATAAGTTTATAAGAAATTTCGTCAACCATCGTTAATCTATGAACTCGAAATGGTCTGGTCAAGTTTCTCTAGTAGAAGACTATAAATCTGGAAGGCCGGTAAACACTAGATCTGTAGTCTTACTATTGCTTGTGATTTCTCTTTCGATATCTTCGGCGAGTATTCTCGTCATACTTTCTGGTCTTAGCGCAAGCTC
>NZ_JBMFLX010000076.1:0-6429 GCF_049970975.1 Infirmifilum sp.
CCCAGGAACTGGAGCAGGGTTGTCCTCAGGGTCAACGTGAGGGAGGACCTGGGGGGCTACGCTGCTTTCACCGTGGTGTTGAAGAACGATGAGTACTTCCTGGCTAGGGGGGACAGCTGGAATTCGGGCTGGGAGAGGTATACCGGGAGCCAGTTCACCTTCACCTTCTACAGGTGCATACTGGACGCCGCGAACCCGAACTGGGAAAAGTGCTTCGAGATAACCCCCAAGCTGCCCTTCACAGGGCGCCTTCAATGGGGGCCCAGCGACAAGGGGAGGATAGAGCCGGGCGTCCAGGCCGGCTGGCTTAATATAGACGTATCCGACCTCGACATCGAGGTTCAAGTCTTGGTGGAGCCCTAGCGGAGAAGACATACTAGAGTCTCCCTCTGAGATTATAGAGAGTGGGCCCGCCGGGACTCGAACCCGGGACCACCGCCGCTCCTAGGAACCCCTTCATCAACTATCTTGTACTCGCCGCCCAGCGCCTTGCGCCGAGCTAGGGCGGCATCCTAACCACTAGACTACGGGCCCTCTACACGGGAAAGGTCTGCAGGAATTATAAAAGCCTTGCGCAAAAGGGAGCGATGAGAAACAGGGGTGGAATGCTTTTAAGACAGTACTATTGTGGATAGACAAGGCTTGGTGTTTCATGGCTGTTGAATCGCCGTCCTGGTTCCTCAGAGACAAGGTTAAAGAATATATCGGGAGGATTGCTGCCGAGGCCGGGGTAGAGGTAAATCTTGGACTGGTCGAGGCCAAAAGGGCTCAAAAACAGTACGGGGACGTCTCAGTGCCCCTTTTCAAGCTTTACAGGGCAACGGGGCTATCTGCCGAGGAGTTTTTCAAGAGGCTCGGGGAAGCCGCGGGGAGAGTTCCCGACAATCTTCTAAGATTCAAGGGCGTCGTGAACGGGTTTCTAAACCTCGAGGTAAACCCAAGCGAGTACGCGCCGGTCGTCTTGGAATCCATCCGTGTCCATGGCGACCGGTACGGGCATATCGCTTCAGAGAAGAGGGAGCGGGTAATCGTCGAGTTTGTAAGCGCAAACCCTATACATCCTTTGCACATCGGACACCTGAGGAACGGGATTCTCGGCGATGCTCTTCAAAGACTTCTAAAATCACGGGGCCATGACGTGAAGGCACACTTCTATATCGACGACGTAGGGCTCCAGGTAGCGTTTGCCGTTTACGGGTTCCAGCGAGTCAAGGGTCTACGCGGCAGCGAGAAGCCAGACCACTTCGTGGGTGCTATTTACACGATGGTCAATCTCCTAGTCGAGCTCAAGAAGCTTAAACGAGAGGCTGAGAAAGAGCAGGATCCCCACAAGGTAGCCCAGATCAACTCCAGGATAGACGAGTATGTCTCGAGGCTCAAAGAGTACAGCGAGCAGTACCCCGAAGTATTCAACACTCTGGCTGACCTCGTCCGGGAGAGCGAGGATCCCGAGGCAGAGATAAGGAGGATAAACCGTGGGTACGAGGAAGGAGAGCCTTGGGCTGTCAAAGCAACACGTGAAACGATAAACACTTGTCTGGACGGGATAAAGGAGACACTCCACAGACTCGGAATAGTGTTCGACAGCTGGGACTGGGAGAGCGAGATAACAGTCTGGAGCGAGGCGACAGAGGATGCCCTCAGGAAGCTTTCAGAGACCGGGCTTGTCGAGAGGAAGGACGGGGCCCTCGTGTTTCGAGCCGACCTTTTAGCTGAGTCGCGGGAGGTGCGCGAGGCAGCTGGAATCCCAACAGGCTTCACGGTTGTTCCCTTAACCCTTAAACGCTCAGACGGCACGACGCTCTACACTACTAGGGACATAGCCTACTCCATCTGGAAGCTCGCAAGGGCTGACAAAGTGATCAACGTGATAGCTACCCAGCAGTCCCTGGCCCAGGCTCAGCTCAGGCTAGCGCTATACGCTCTCGGCTACCGGGATATAGGCAGGAGGCTGCTGCACTACGCCTACGAGATAGTAATGCTTCCCGGGACAAGGATGAGTAGCAGGAAGGGGGTATACGTCTCTGCTGACGAGATAATCCAGGAAACCGTTGACAGGGCACGAACCGAGATAAAGAAGAGGGGTCTGGGAACCGAGGAAGACGCTGAGAAGATAGGTCTCGGCGCACTGAAGTTTTTCATGCTGAGCCAGACGCCCAACCGCGTCATAACCTTCAGCTGGGAACGCGTCCTAGACTTCGAGCAGAACAGTGGACCCTTCATACAGTACTCCTACGTCAGGGCCGCCAGTATCCTGAGGAAGGCAAGCGAGCAGGGAATCACGGGTAAGGGCGATCCAAGGCTCCTGGGCAGCGAGGAAAAGACAGTAATCCTACTTCTGGGAGAGTTTCCCTCAACCGTGGTCGAGGCTGCTGACAACCTTAGACCAGACATTGTAACATCTTACCTCAACACGTTAGCATCAGAGTTCAACAGATACTATGACTCGACGCCCGTCTTGAAGGCGCCTGAAGGCCTACGCGAGGCTAGACTAGAGCTGGTTAGAGCCGTAGCACAGGTCCTCAGCAACGGCATGAGTCTCCTAGGGATACAACCACCCCAAAGGATGTAATCCTACCGCCGCACCGGGGGTTACATTATTTATAAGGTAGGGCTTAAGAAAAAGAGGGGGATCTTATGGACAGTGAGTACGCGGAGGCTCTCAAGAAGCAGCCTCTCGTGAACATAGGTACCGCAGGTCACGTAGACCACGGTAAAACCACACTCATCCAAGCATTAACAGGTATCTGGGCTTCTCATCACAGCGAGGAGCTTAAGAGGGGTATAACCCTTAAGATCGGCTACGCTGACACGGCTATCTACCAGTGCCCGAAGTGTCCACCACCGCAAAAATACTACACTTCTGCTAACCTGCCTAGCGATATGAAATGTAAGTATTGTGGGACTCCCTTGGAATATGTGAGGAAGGTCTCTTTTGTGGACGTGCCCGGCCACGAGATGCTCATGTCGATCATGCTGGCAGGCTCAGCCATGATGGATGCAGCGCTGCTTGTAATAGACGCTACGAAGGAGTGCCCACAGCCGCAGACCAGAGAACATTTTACGGCTCTCGACATAATTGGCGTGAGGAGGATCATAGTTGTCCAGAACAAGATAGACGTGGTGAGTAGGGAGAGGGCCAGGGAGAGCTACAACGAGATAAAGAGGTTCCTCGAGGGCACCTGGGCTGAAGACGCTCCCATAATCCCTGTATCGGCGCTCCACAAGGTCAACATAGACGCACTAGTCTGGGCCATCGAGAAGTACGTGCCAACGCCCGAGCGCGACCACTCGCTACCACCCCGGATGCTCGTGGCTCGTAGCTTTGACGTGAACAAGCCTGGGACGCCGGTCCACGAGCTTGTAGGGGGAGTTCTTGGAGGAACGATCGTGCAGGGAAAGTTCAGGGTAGGCGACGAGGTAGAGATAAAGCCCGGCGTCAAGCTCAAGAAGGGCGGCCAGGAGGTCTGGGAGCCGCTCTATACGACTATAACGTCCCTCAAGTCGGGCGAAGAGCCCCTAGAGGTTGCTTATCCGGGGGGACTTATAGCGATAGGGACAGAGCTCGATCCAAGCATATCCAAGGCTGACAACCTGATAGGCAATGTTGTGGGCAAGCCTGGAAGCCTGCCGGAGCCCTTGTATGAAATAGAGCTAGAGGTGCATTTGCTAGAGAGGGTCGTGGGAACAGATCAGCCGCTTAAAGTGGATCCCGTGCGGAACGGGGAAGTACTGATGGTCAATGTTGGGACAATGCTTTCAGTAGGCGTGGTCACCACAGCTAGGCATGACGAGGTACACATGAAGCTCAAGATTCCCGTGGTTGCGGATGAAGGGACAAGGGTAGCATTGTCGAGACAGATAGCGGGGCGATGGCGCCTTATAGGATATGGTTTTCTCAAATAATTTTTACTAGAAAGATGCTAGCAGTACCTCTCTCTGAAGGAGTTACTTAAGCGAGCTCGCAGTTTTCAGAATTCCTGAAGAGGTCCTTGTGGGCGACGAGCCTCCTGTAAGTGTCTTGAAGAGCCTCCGGTATAACTTTTGCATCCGCGATGACGGGCATGAAGTTCGTGTCGCCGTTCCACCGAGGAACAACATGAATGTGTACATGCGACTCGAGCCCTGCGCCTGCGACCCGTCCAAGGTTTACCCCTATGTTGAACCCGTCAGGTTTCAGGGCTTCCCTGATGACTTCCACCGAGTTTTTAACGGTTTTTAGGAGAATGCACAGCTCCTTGTCTGTAAGTGCCTTTAGCTCGGGGATGTGGCGTGTAGGAGCAACTAACAAGTGACCGGTGTTGTAAGGGTATCTGTTCATAAGCACTATCACGCTTTCCCCCTTGTACACGACGAGGTTTTTCTCGTCCTCATTGCTATTGGTGGCCTTACAGATGAAGCACTCACTATCCTGTTCGATTTTCGCATACTCGATGTATTTCATTCGCCAGGGGGCCCATAGAATATCCAATGTTATCAGCCCCTCAACCTATTCGAAAAGGACATTAGTATTTTTGTCGCTTCATCCCCCCAAACAGAGTCTTGCAGTCTCACCAGGAAGTCCGGCCCTGTTAAAAGCTTTAAAGGTTCGTGAGATAAAAGCTCCCGTATCTTTCGGGCCGCCTCCAGGTAGTGTTCAATACTTCCCTTGGGGTATAACCCCGATACTCGAAGCACCTCGAACTCTGCCTGGTCTATTATCCTAGCCTCCTCGCCTGGAGTCCACGCGATGTCTAGCGCAAGGTCAAGGTACCAGAGGCTCGGCGGTGTCAGAGAAAAGTCTAGAGGCGTGTTGAGGTTAACATAGATGCCCTTCAAGTTATCCTCTTTGTCAACGTACTTGTGAACCAGGAAACGGCTAGACGGATATGTAAGGGTGAAAATCCGGTCCCCCTTCACCTTCTCTACCCTCAGCCCATCATACCATCCATTGGATTCCACTTCACGTTCTAGCTGTATATAGCCGGTGGGGCTGATGCTCGCTTTGGCTAGCCAAGTGTAGCCTCTACCCATCGCCTTCTCGTGGACCACCCTGACGGTCCCCGTTGACAGTACCCTTATCAGTTCGTCGAAGTAATTCTCCGAGAAGTTGACGGAATCATCACTAGCCGAGGCCTCAAGCTCGTCCACCTTATTGCTGATATTGTTGTCGCCAAGGGATTTCACGAGGTGATGGCCCTGCACAGTCGGGTAATACCGTCTCCTGATAGTATCGAACCGCTCAAAACTCTTGAAGGAGAAATACATGAGGGCTATCGACTCACCCGCCCTAACCAGCGCGGGTGCGTCTATCTTCTCGGAGGCCTGTTTGACTCTTTCAGCCTCTCCAAGTAGCTTCTCCAGCTCCTCCATAATCCTTAATATCTCTGTTCCCCGGCACGAGCTTCTGAACCTTACACCCCATTTTCCTCTAGCCTTGGTCGAGGCAAGCGTCAGAAGCTCTAGAGTGAATTGAGGGTCGTGTATGTGTTCACTTACAGAGTGTCTCTTCCCTTCAACGACGCGTACATAGTCTCCCGACACTGCTATTCCCTCCTCTAGTACTGGGGAAAAAATAGCCGGTTTGACGACATGGGCTGTCACGACATCTCCAATAGTGTGTCTTTGAAAGGTCCTGAGAAAACCCTTTCTCCTACCCGGGAGCTCGACAGTGTAGCCCCCCTTCACAGCCTCAATTATCCGGGCCCGGTAGACGGTGTAGGGGCCATCCCTTACAAAGATTGAGTACTCGCTCCCTATGCTCGACTCGATTATAGAGTAAATGTTTGCGACAGCATCCTCCTCGCCTATAATGACTATTCCCTTATGGTGTTCTAGATCTTTTATCGTTGCACGAACGCTCTCCGATGAAAACCTTAAGCCGGGGATCCTGCTCCTAGTCTTTTCGCTGATGTCGCTGAAAGTGTAGCCGGCCTCAGATAAAAGACCGGCAAGGGCTGTCGAGTATATCCCGCGTAGACGGATCAAGTCTCCCACCTCTTGTAGAGGGCAAGCCACGGTCTACGCGTCAAGCGGTCCTTCCAGTTCAGAGGATACCTCCGAGTATACCCGCACTTCAGACAAGTCACACTGATATATTTCATTTTTCCCCTGTTCTTAACCCTGACGCGCATGGTGACACCCGGTACAAGGAATGCGCCGCATTTTCGGCAGACCCGCGACTTGAGAAAGTCAGGGTATCTTAATCTCGCCTTCCTTGCGATAGCCATGGCGAGGCTGCCATACCTGTCGGCGAGCTCCGGCTCTATACTGTGGATTTTTTCCGCAAACTCTAATAGTCTCTCAATCCTCTCGAAGGCTAAATCTTTTAGCTCGAAGCGCTTCCTCATCTGTGACGAATATGCGGAAAGCACATTTAATTCTTGCCGACGCCAGTCTCGAACTTGTTCCAAAAGAGATACTCGGGCATCCAGCGGTACTTAACTCAGC
>NZ_JBMFLX010000077.1:0-6307 GCF_049970975.1 Infirmifilum sp.
ACTCTAATTCTTGCTTAATGAAGATATTATAGAAAAACTCAGCCCATAATCCTTTAAATACTCCAAGGCTTTCTCGTCTATCACCCGCTCATCTAAGAGATAAACTCTCACCCTGTCGTTTTCTGATCTAAGTCCTCTCCCAATGATTTGCAATACCTTATTAAGTGCTGGGTAAAGATACACCTGTCTCCACGCCCATTCCTTGTCGGATGAGAACGTCTCTAAGCGCTCTTCAAGCTTCTTATTTACGGGAGAGGGGGTTGGTACAGGTAGCCCCGCTATTACTATGGTATCAATGAGGTTACTTCTCATAGCCTTAAATTCTACTCCTTCCGAAAACTTTCCCCATGCTGTTATCATCACAAGACATTTCTCATGACGCATCAAAAACTCGAGAATATCATCCAAGTGCGTGTCATGCTTTTCTAATAAACGCGGTGCAGATTCTATAAATGGATACGTATTCAACATAAAGGAGTAGGATGGAAAGACCGCTAACACATGTCGACTTTCCGGATCCTTGTATACCGAATCAATAAGACGTGCATAGAATTTGAATAACTCCTGGGTTCGCTCGACATATCTCGATGAAATACCTCTCTGAATAACTAGTGTGACATTTTCTCCCCATGTGAAAGGATAAGATATTTCTTGTAGTCTTTCTCTCTTTACGCCTAGAATAGCTGTATAGTAGTCTGCGGGGGGCAATGTCGCTGAAGTAAGTATTGCAGATCTAGAATCATCAAACACTCTTTGGGCAACTCTAGGAATGTTATAGAAGAAGATCTTATACGCGAGGCTAACATCCTCCCTAAGGGCTATTAATATAGAGTCACTAGGCATTTTTTCAACCTCCTCTAGGAAGTATACTATATGCCAAAGACTTGAGAAAACGCCAGTCTTTCCTTCATAGGATGTCGCAACTCTAGCAAGAATCCTGGAGTTAGGGGCAATCTCGAGAAAGGTTTCCACCGGAACTTCACTTCCATTTTCTGTTGCCGTCTTATGAAGATAGGCGAGCAGCTTTCTCAATGACTCTGCAATATTTGAATCCTCAGCGAATCTAGCCCTTTGAATCTCCCTCAGGGCTGCCCTTATAGAGCTTGCATGTAGTTCACTGCTAAGGCTATCTGTTATAAACCTGGGAAGATTATGCGCTTCATCAACCACGATCACGCTTTCGGATAAGTTTATCCCACCTTTACGGAGTAATATAATAGATAGGCGTGGATCAAACAAATAAGAGTATGAGGCAACTATTATTCTTGCAGTCCTAACAGCCTCCCATGCAATCTCATAGGGACATATCCCAGCCTCTCTTCCAATTCTTCTTAAGGTGTTTAGCGTAAGCAAGCTTGGTAACTCGCCTTTGTATCTCTTTTTGATATATGGACATTCACCGCTCAGCTTTTTCCTTGCACAGAACCTGAGAAATCGGTGAAAGTCCATACCCGATGTCAGGGAGCGAGGAAGCAGACACATATCAAAACGGCTCGCGAGGGTTACAAGGGATAATTTAACCCCGGTTTTTTCTAGTCTAACAACCTCTCTTATCGGTGCCTGGAACTGAGACTTTGTATGAGCCAGATAAATTATCCGGGGTACATCGGCAGCTAATAATCCCGCGAAAACAGCTGCAGTTTTACCAAACCCTACCGGGTAGCGAGCAAGGAGTATTTTAGAATTGACTACACTCTCGTATACCTTCCTAGCTAGCTCTAACTGACCCGGCCTCGGGTGTTCATAGGGAAAAAACTCTTTTATCCTTGAGGTAAGCCTCTCCATTACCAGGTCAAGTATCCTAACACAACACCTAAATACTTATTTTGTTCCACTTGTCTGGTGACGGGTTTGGAGCAAAAGCAACTGCGCTACTTCCGTCAGATCCTGGGATTGATCACGATCGTGGTTCTGGTTATTAGCGCCTACTATTCATATAAGGTGTTCGCTTATATAATGAACTGGGAAACCGGCTCCTCTCAGACCTACAGCGAGTACATGCGCTACCTGATCTACATGCTTTTCCTTCTCACCTCGGCTTTCATATTCTATGAGACATTTAGGAGAAGGGAAAATCGTGCTCAGTGAAAACTTAGTAGTTGAATGGATCACCTCAACTCTAGGCATAACATGGGGGGACGCTACAGTCATACAGATTAACAGTCATAAGAGAATAGCAGTAAACGTTGATGCCTTCGACGGGGAATTACACTGGCCCTCATTCTTAGACGCGTACTCGGCAGGACTACGGGCGTATCGTGGCTCGACCAGTGATATAATTGTGCGCGGAGCAAAACCCCTTGCCGTTCTCGTAGCTTTACGCGTTCCGCGCAACTTCCCCTTTGAGACACTAAAGGACTTCGTAAAGGGTATTTCAGATGCTGCACAGGAGTTTGATGCGGTCTACTTGGGGGGAGACACGGACATCGTTGAAACAGACTCTTTTAGAGCTGAAGTGGTCAGCATCGGAGCTCTTCATGGCGAACCTCTTACAAGAGGAGGTGCCAGACCCGGAGATCTCGTAGTGGCAGTTGGCGATTTCGGGGTTTCAAGTCTACTCTACGATGCTATTCAGGGTAATACTCCACCTTTACCGCTTAGAGAAGTTATAAGGACGTGGCTCAAGCCTAAATGGCCTCCTGTAAACAAATGGCTGGAAAACACCGCTTATGTTACCGCATCCATCGATAACAGTGATGGTCTCGCACTCTCACTCCATTATCTTTCAGAGAATTCAAACGTGCGAATTGAATTAGATGAGATACCTATTTATCCTCCTCTACTCGAGCACTATACGGAGAAGGAGGCACTGGAGCGAGCTCTCTACTTGAGCGGCGAAGAATACAACTTTATCTTTACAATTCACCCTAAGCACGAAGCATTACTGGATGAGCTCAACGCCAGAATACTCGGCCGAGTCACGACGGGAAGTGGCGTCTTTCTGAAAGGATACGGCCCAATACAGAAATCGGGATGGATCAGTGGGCTCGGATACGCCCGAGGCTCAAGATGACGCTTGCCGTTATTATTGACGGTTATACCGACGAGCCGGCAGGTTTAGGCGTGCCTCCATATATCGACGTTTATCCGCGTTACATCGCAGGCGCTATTTGGCATGCGGATAAATCTGCCCAAATACACTACTTTACGATAGATACCTACAGACTACACGAGGAGGAGATTTCCAAGCTTATCTCACGAGCCGATCTCCTAATCGTGATTGGTGGTGTTGTTGTTCCGGGACGATATCTTGGCGGAAAGCCTATCACGTCCCGCGAGGTAATTACTCTTCCAAAAAAGTATGAAAAACCTATCAAAGTTCTCGCGGGTCCGATAGCGCGCTTTGGTACAGGCGAGAAAGGGGGAGAGAGAGCGGTTACCCCCAGACAACTGGAAGATGCATACGACGTTGTAATTAGAGGAGATCCCGCCCTGGTTGTACACGACCTAGTGTCTACGAAGAGCCTAGAGAAGGTGAACCCATTTCGAATAGCTGGAAATTACAATCTAATCAACGTTTTCGCTACTATTGGTGCCCGAATAGTTACACAGCACCCAAACCATGGTTTCAACTTAACAGCAGAAATAGAGACTTTCAGAGGCTGTTCCCGATGGCTTACTGGTGGCTGCTCCTTTTGTATTGAACCGCGTTTTGGAAGAGTTATTGTGCGTGACCAGGAGGATATAGCTCGTGAGATCTCTCTACTATATGAACTAGGCGTAAGGTCTTTCAGGCTGGGCAGACAGAGTGACTTTCTCGCATACAAGGCTAATGGGATGAACGAGGTGGAGTATCCGGAGCCCAATCCTGTGGAGCTGAGGAAACTCTTCCAAATGATAAGGGCAGCTGCACCAAGCCTTGAAACACTACACATCGACAATGTTAACCCTATGACTATCGCCTTACACGAAGAAAAATCACGAGAGGCCTTAAAGATTATAGTAAAGTATCACACACCAGGCGATGTTGCTGCTTTTGGTCTAGAAAGTGCGGACCCCCGTGTCGCCCGCGAAAACAATCTGGGAAATGATCCTGAAAGCGTTATTAGGGCTATCGAGGTTGTAAACGAGGTTGGAGCTAGGAGGGGGTGGAACGGTTTGCCGGAGATGCTACCAGGCCTAAATTTCGTGCTTGGCTTGAAAGGTGAAACACGTGAAACATTTGTGCTTAATAAGGCTTTTTTGGAGGAATTGTTAGAAAGGAATCTACTTGTTAGAAGGATTAACTTACGAGAAGTCCTCCCCCTGCCTGGCACGCCGATGTGGGAGGTGGGCAATAGCATCGCAAGAAGACATACAAAGTATATTGCAGGCTTTAAGAGGTGGGTCCGCGAGGTTTTCGACGAGAAAATGATCGAGAGAGTATTTCCTCGCGGCCTGATCATCAGACGCTGTTATGTTGAAGCCCTGGTAGATGGAAGATATGCTGCTCGCCCAACAGGGAGTTATCCCCCTACAGTCTTCCTTGACGATGCTCGTGTCGGTAGCAGGATTGACTGTATAGTTTACGGCCACAAGGCTAGAAGTCTACTAGGGGTAAAATTTCCCTTGGATATAAGCGAAAAAACATTTCTCCGGGTTTTCGGAAGTCGTGGAAAGGAGTATTACGAGAAGGTGAGAAGTGAACGAGTTAGCGACCTCCCAGCGTGTGTTCTCAAATACCTAGGCGTCATGACTGGGAGAATATCCTCTGTATCTGCATTAGCTCATGACCAGTCGTCTCTGAACCGGCAAGAGCACCCTTAGTGTTTGCGACTAGTCCCGATCTGAGAAACATTCTGCCCTTGTTGATTGTTAAGAGCCCGCCTTGAACCTTAAAGATCTTCTCAAGTCTCTTCAATTCATCGTCCGAGACGAAGGGAGGGAGTGCCAGGCCCCTATTGGTGACTACTGCGAGCGAGCCAACAAAGGGGCTTCCACCGAGATCCGCTACAACGCATTCGACTCCCAGAGTATCAGAGATCAACTTTGAGGCGTTTTTAGGTAGTAGAGGACTAACCAGACAAGCATTGTCGTTGGCGAGTACTAGATTCCCGAGTCCGGTTTCTTTTACTCCCTCGAGCACAGTCACGTTGAGCTTTAGGTTGTTTTTTATGATTTCAAGCTCTGAATCTAGGACGTTGCGTGGCAAAACTATCCCAGAGTTATTACCACATGCTAGGGACCCGATTAGCCTAGACCCAGCCACTGAGACTTTTAAAATCTCTACTTCTAATGCTTCCCTAACCTTAGCTTCAAGCTTCTCAGGGATGTCGGGTGGTACTAGAGCGTACTTATCATTGGCGAAGATGAATATGCCAACCTGGGGGGTTCCGTAAATCTCGACGAGCTCAACTGAAAACATACAAGTGCACTAATCCTTTTTTTCTCCTGAGTGCAGATCCACCAAGGCTTCCACCGCTTCACCCTCCTCGACGTTTATTTTAACGGTAACTTTAACCTTCCTAGGCGGCTTCTCGATGCTTCTTGACCAGATATACTCGTTCAGTAAACCTCCTATCTTGACTCCACCCGTGAGGTGAAAATGCCTTGAAACCCATTCCCTGACTATACGGATTGCAACTTTCGCCCTCTTCTTCCTGGGAACGCGGCGCGCGTCACGTAATGGTATAACAATGTCAAAGACATTTTCTCCCTCCTGGAGCTTAGGCATGCTTAATCACCTTATCCTTAGAGTTGCATTCTGCTTCTGCGCCAGTTTCTTCTCGGCTTTCTACGAACCTCGCCAAGAGTCTTTGAGATAACCCATATAGGAATTTGATGGTTTTCTCTGACAGCCGCAATGAGCCTTATTTTCTTACCGAAGGGTTTGTTGCGAGCCATTTATGCAAGCCACCCCTCCACCAAACGGGGCAGATTATAAAAAATTTTTCTCGGAGTTATGTTAACTAAAGCTGAACCTAACTTTGAACTCTTTCCTTGATGACGAGAACCTCGCCAAGATCTCTTTCAGAGTGTCATCGTCTATGGGAACTCTTATAGACCCGGTAGAGGCGAGTTGTATGAGCTGGATCTCGAGTGCCTCGACGAGTTCGGGTTTCACAAGTTTTAGATTCGACAACCTGGCGCGTGCCTCTGGAGTCAGTATCTTCCTTAGTATTTCCTGGCGCCTTGCCTCCTCGGCGGCCCGCTGGGCCTCAGCTCTCTGAGCCTCCTGAGCCTGTCTCTGATACTCTAAGAGTTTTCTCCGCTTTATCTCTTCAAGCTCCTCAGGACTATCCTCATAACTCATAGTATCACCACTAACACTAGCTTACAAAGCTAAAATCCTTATCGCTGGCTACGGTGCTCCCTCAAGGTTAGGGGA
>NZ_JBMFLX010000078.1:0-6284 GCF_049970975.1 Infirmifilum sp.
TCAAAGAGCCCCGGGAAACATTAAGCATTGGAAACTAGTATTGCCCGGCAAAAAAATCCTAGCCCGGACGGCTTTTCTAAACTTCTCATGGCACAAAATCTATGCCTTTTTGCCAACTAAAACGATAATTAAAACTGTGAAGCTATCAAATTTGAATTTATCATTTAAAGGGCAAAAATTGTGTATCCACACCGTTTGGAACATAAAATGTCCTAATGTTTCGGCTTCTAAGAACGTGATAATCGTCTCTATTGATAACATGATACAGCTCTTCCTTTTCAGTGGATTAAGCAATCTTATGTGATTAAAGATATTATGCAACACGTAGCTAGCTCTCTTAGCTTTTGGCTATGAATAGAGGTAGATCCAGACATTGGACTAGGGGCTTCTTAAGTTTAGAAATTAAATTTTTTAGCACCAAGTCGCTAAGTGGCCGAGGATGTGGGGCCTGCCCAATGAACTATATCACAGTTCCCTACTAAACCTTTCAGCACATGCAGATATTTTGGAGCCACGTAAATACGTGAGGATACATGTGATAAGGGATCTAGTGAGAAGTATTCAATGCCATGTTGACTAACGTTTTCTCTTACTTTTGGGAGGTTTTCTATATTGTACCCCCATGGTTGTTGTTAAGATAGAAATTCCACAGCTATGTTGCTTTCTAAGTCTAGAGGACAACTGAAGAATCCGGCGCCCTACGCCCCATTATTGAAAGATGATTTTCGCTGTAAATTAGCAATCTATATCCCATGGTTTTACTTCTCGCAATTTTTCCCCAATAATTAACCATTCTTTCAGCGCTTATAACCCCTTTCTCGGCAAGCCTTAGAAAAGCATCTCTGTAAGCCTCGACAGCCTACCCCCAAATCTTTCTCCAATATAGCCACAGCCAAGTCAGCCAGAGCTTCAACGACCATGATTACACAGCATTTGCTGAATCTGAAAGATCTGTTGCTCACAAAACTGCTCAATTCAATGGCTAAGATCTTTCTGATCTCGTCTAAAGCCTCCTCAGCTTCGTTAATAAGCTTCTTAATGACTTCCTTATCAACCCTTGTCACAGCCTTTACCTACCCTTTAGGCTTCTCACAAACAATAGCTAAATTCTTTATACACATCCATGATGGACGCTCTAGTCCTGTGTTTGAGAAGGTTGGCTTTCTCACCGCTCGTGAGAAGACCCAGTTCAAGGGCCTTGCCCCTCCCTACCACCCTCTCCGAGATACTCCTTCATGGAGCGTTTTTCCGCGGAGTTGTTAGGTATTGGCGGGGTTCTAGACATTAATGCAACAGTATCGTCCACTCTTTCAATCTTCCACTGGTGCTCACTTCATGTAAGTTCATGTGCTTTGATAAGCCTTAGTTTTTCCTAGCAGTTTTAGATCCTCATGTGTTATTAGTATTTCGAATGGGTACCACCATGGAACTCCTCTGCTCTCCATGATCTTCCATACCTTGTCAAGAATTTCTGCTCTTCCAATACTGCTTCTAGGTAGCTCCTTAACCACTACAGCTACGTCGATGTGGCTATCAGTAGTCAATTTCCCCTCGCCTCTGACTACAGTGCGAAGCTGGCCCGGAGTGGCCATGGTACCGGCCCGGAGCGCGGAGCCCGTAGACATCTCCGCTCCACACTGATCCGAGCGCGAGCAGGGATCCCTGAGGCGAGGCCCCTCACGGCGAGGTACAGCCTGGCTCCACAGATGGTCAAGATGAACCCGGCACTCACAGCTCCGTCCAGCTCAACCCAGCTTCTGGTGGGGGCTAGGATCGATAGGTCGACCCAATAGGTAGATGGATCATCTACCGCCGATTCGGGAGCTACGTTCATCGCAAGCAGTTTGCGCGACGGACGCGCAGCAAGGGCGGAACTGTTGATCCAGGCTTTGGACTAGCTGCTTTCAACCCCAGTACAGCGTACACTGGCTAAGACTCTGCTGGGAGGCCGCCACGGAGGTCTACAGCGTGCCCATCGCGAGCGCGTGACGCAGACATGGGTTGGCGTCACGCGAACTACACGAAGCGAGATTGGTTGAGCAATGTACCCTGCAGCATCAGATCGTACAACTTCGTCCTCGGGGAACAGTCTGCGTAGCTAGTAGCCGCCGTAACGACAAGGAGACGTCGTACAGAATCGAGTAGGAGCTATTTTTTAAGACTATTTCCAAATAGACAAGAGGAGAAATACCATTAAGAAAAAAAATACTTTAGTTATTCAGTACTATTGTTTAATTACTCGGATCCAGTCCTCGAATGTGTAGTAGTCAGTCAGCTTGTAGTAGCTGTTAGCATACCTGTAGTACACCGGCAGCGAAGGCAGGCTGATGGAGTAGAGCGCTGAAACGTCGAACTTCTGGCCCGGCGCGCCGTTATTCCACACGTACACATTGAACGTGAACTGAGTGTTAGAGGGGTACGGGCCCAAGACAGACGATGGGGAGACGTAGTAAGACCCTGGAGTGTACTCCTGATCGTAGTCGAGTAATGGAGTCCATGATCGCCCTGTGCTCGCGTAAATCCTTTGCACGATGTAGGGCAGCGAGAACCTCATCGGGAAGGAGCCGCCGTCTATGGCGGAGCTCGGGAGCTTCTGGGCCGCGGGAAGCACGCGCACGAGCGCGGAGAAGCCCTCGCTGGCCCCCTGCGAAGCGTCGAACAGCGCGGTCCTCACGATCAGCGTGAATATGCCGTCCTCCGGCTTCTTGTGCGGGTAGAGCCAGTACCTGTAGTCGATGGCGGGGAACATCACGAACCTCTTAGCGTTCTGTATCGAGCCGGCGCCGGTGCCCATCCATGCGAACGTCCCGCCTCCCAGGTACTTGAACCAGGACGCGCCCTGGCCGAAGTACCCGCCAGCGAACTGCCCGTCGGGGCCCACCGCGAAGCCTATCAGCGACGTGTCCGGGAGCGACCACTGCACAGCGTACTCGAGAGCCAGGGCGTTGGACGCGCTCGGCTTAACGTAGAACCACCGCCAGTCACCGCTCTCGAAGCGCCAAGCCCAGTTAGTAGCACCCCTAATGACGTTGACGGGAGGCCACCTGCCGTTCACGCCTGCAGTCAATTCGACCGCCGCTGTGCCCACGCTGGCATAGACGTTGAACGAGTAGGGCACTGCGATAGGTCCCGTCGCGTTATTTGCTACCAATAGGTAGCCCGTGTACGTGGTAGGAGCCGCGTTGCTGGGCACCTTCACAGTAAGGTTGAAGGTCTGGGACGCGCCCGGCGCCAGCGTGGCGGAGCTGGGCGAAACCGACACCCACGTTGGGGCCCCGTACACCACGTCGACATAGTTGATGGTCACGGTGATCGGCACGGGAGGCACGTACGCTCCGCTCGGCGCGAAGCCCCGCACGAGCTCGACGGTCACGACGATGCCTTTGTTAGTGCCAAGCTTCCCCGTGGGGTACGACATCGTCGCTAGGTTCCAGTTAGACCAGCCGTAACCGTAGTTCACCAGTATAGTTTCGTCAGGGTCTGGGATACCGTTGCTGTTCTTGTCCGCCTTCCACAAGTGTATCCACACCCTCACCCTCACGTCCGCCTGGTAGTTGTTGTTAGGGTCAAAGACCGAGTAGGGGATCGTGGCGACTACCTCCATGAACCTGAGGGTGCTCGTAAGGTTCTCGGAAGTGAACACCCAACGTGTCCTGTTGTTGGGAGCATTCGGGCTCAGCGATAGGGAGGTGTTCAAAATCTTCTGATTCTTCAGGGTCAACATCGTCGGGTAAACTGTGACCGTGACGGTCTTGTTCGTCGGATTCCTGACGGTCAGCGTAACTGAGGAGGAGCCGCCCTGGGCCACTGTGCCAAAGAACGCTGTGAGGTCGATCCTCCGGGAGGCCGTATCTGGCAGCGCGCAGCTCGGCACAGGCAGCTCCGTGCCGGCCCACTGGAGCATCATCGCAGCTATGTTGTCGCACCACTGCCAGCCCCAGATGCTCGACGCAGCGGCAGAGTAGGCTTGCCAGAGCGAGCTGCCGTAGACCTGGAGCTTGTACTCCGCGGCAGTCTTCTTCGAGAGCAGGCGCGCCAGCGAGACTGCCCCGAAGGCGTTAACGCGCCCAGAGCCCTCGGAGGCGGGGTCGTAGCGCAAGTAGTTCGCAGTGGAGGCGATGATATTCTTAACGAGCGCTGGGTCAGCGCTTGTTCCCAGCACCTCGTACACCAGCGCAGCGACGCCTGCCGTCAGCGGCGTGGCGTAGCTAGTACCGCCGAAGATGGTGTAGTTCTGGCGCACAGGCGCCACCGTGAAGCCGAAAGCTCCCACGTTGACTACGTCGGGCTTTGTGTAGCCTATGATCGTCGGCCCTCGGGCTGACCAGCTGATGATCTCGTCACTGCTCCACCCGGCACCCGACTCGAAGATATTCTCAGCGTAGGCGAAGTGCGTGCTGGTCGAGGCACCGACCGTGAGCACTCCGGGTGAGGCGCCCGGCGAGGTCACCGTGCCGTAGCCGGGACCCCCGTTACCGGCAGCCTGCACTATCAGGATCCCCGGGTACCTGGGGTCGAGGAAGCCTGGCAGCGAGAGCCCGGCGACGAACACCGATTCGTAGTCGTAGCCAAAGGCGCCGTAGTCGCAAGTGAAGCACGAGATGCCCCAGCTGTTGCTGATCAGCGTGGCCCTCCTCGAGCCGGTGTAGTAGAACTTTCCAGTATATGGATCCACATCGAAGCCAGCTGCCCACAGCATGCCCACCTCGGAGTTGCCAATCCAGAGGGCCTTGACGCCTATGACGCTGGCCCCAGGAGCCATGCCCGTGAGCTTAACAGCACCTAGGTTAGTAATGTTGTAAGTCACCACACCCCGGCCTGCCGCGGCGGACGCGCAGGAAGTACCATGCCCATCGAAGTCGTAGAAGATGCTCAGCCATCTGCCCTGCTTGTCCCAGCCAGCGTGAATCTCGGCCGGGTAGCTGAAGTACCACCACCAGTCGTAGAAGAAGCCGCCAGCCACTCCCAGCGAGTCATCCGGGAACCCGTTCTTATCGTAGTCCGGAGCGATAACCCTGTTCGCGGAATAACGCAAAGCACTACCCCTTGCATAAGCGTCTATTGGAGGTGCAATTTCGTCTGCAAAGTTGCCGTTACCGTTGACATCGACGATTGCATAAGAATAGAAACCATGAACCGGAGGGTTATAAAGTAAAACTCCCACTATCTTTGTCCCATACCACCCAAACATGTAGGTTAACCCGAACCTTAGCTTAGCGCCCTGAGTTACTTGAGTGTAGACATAACTAGGTATGCGGTAGTAATCGTAGGGCGGGTAGATTTCGACGGGCCACGGGGTCAGTGTGGTGTACATCCTCCCCCCAACGTAGACATGGGTGGAGTTAACTAGCGTCACCTCCTGGAGGATGAGCACCTGCGACTCGTCGGCGTCCATGACCAACGGCTCCCTGATGCTCTCGCCCTTGTAGGTTCCCGACCAGTACTTCAGCGCTGTTGTCAGGTCGGGGTGGCCGTAGTCGACCCCCGTGTCGACGATGGCTATGTCGACCCCCTTACCCGTCACACCGTAGACGGACTGGGCCCTAGAAACGCCGATAAGATCCCTGATTATCACGTTGGTGGGCGCCGGGGCCGGAGGGTTTGGCAGCTTCCCGTCGAGAGGCTCTATTTCCATCGTCCTCGGCACGGGCTTATAGACGACCCTATCAATGTACTGCTCGTAGGGGGCCAAGAGGCGCGAGAGGACGTGGGGGGCCTCAGCCACCCTGAACATGTACCGGCCCGAAGCATCTTTCACAAGCTTAGAGACCCGGATCTCCCTAAGGGTGACGCTCCTCCCGTTGTCAAGCTGGACAGCCCGCTGGATCGTGTACTTGCTTAAAATCTCGCTGTAGGCTTTCTCGGCGACGCTGGCCGGAGTCCCGACCTTGAAGACGACGGTGGACGCTACGACCTTCTCGCCACCCAGAGTGAAATTGCCGACAAATCTGGGGACTGAGATGTCGTTGGGCGCAGAGGGGGGGTTCGGGGCCCCAGCGGGCGCGGTCAAAACAACCATGGAGCCCGCGATCACTAGAACGATCAGCCATAGAATGCCTATCCTCTTCAGCTCAGCTCTTACCGCATCCTTTAAACTCATTCTCTCACCTTTTCATTTTTTAGATGCCCTTTGGTGTATATAAATCTTTTTATATTTTTTTATATTTTTGTCAAATCTCAGCACGACATCGTTAGCCACGAAGCAGATTGCACCGCTGGGCGCGCTTATGCTGAGATAGCCGTAAGTCATGCCCCCAGCGTACCCCAGGTTCCTGTCCGCTCTT